>JALSYJ010000041.1 GCA_027071965.1 Robiginitomaculum sp.
TGACAATGCCAATGTGGGAATGATTTCCGGTGTCAATACGGTGTTTCTATCGATCGGCACCGCGCCGGTTCCTGATATTCTGTCGATTGTGGCAACCCCGGATGGCAATGGCATTGTCACCATGCCTGCAGGAAGCATCAGCTTTTTAACCGCTTCCGCCACCAATATCGGCGCAGGTGACGCGCCCGGCTCTTCCGATGTTGCGGTGACCGTTTCTGTGGATACAGGAAATGCCAGCCTGCCGGTATTGGCGCAATTATGTGAAACCGATGCTTTGGGTGCCTGCATCACAACCCTTGGAACTGGCGATGTCAGTACCACTATTGGTTCCGGCCCTTCGTTCTTTGCTGTGTTCATTACCGACCAGTCGGGCAGTGGCATTCCGCTGGATCCAGCTAATTCCAGAGTGTATCTGCGCTTTACCGATAGCGGCGGGACAGTGCGTTCGGTGACCAGTGCTGCCTTAACAGCACCTGCACCAACCGCGCCGGAGGCACCGGTTGCCAGTAATTCCCTGCCAGAGGGCAGATGGGCGGTAACAGTGCGCAAAAACACCAATGGCTGGATAGAGCAGCAACCGGCTCATTTACTGGTGCAAAGTGATGGTTCGGCACAATTACAGCTAGTTGGTGGCGGTGTTTTGGAAATGATGCTTAACCCCGGTGTTCAAGGCGGCTTTACCGGCATTGATCAGGCCGGGGTTATTGCTGGTCAGTATATCCCTGATTATTCCATAGCCTTGGTCGGTCTGCGTGAAGATCATAAGCTGGAAATATGGGGTGTGCGGGACATTGGCGAAATACCGTCGCTGGAATAGGCCTTAAAACTGCAAGGATATCGTTTCTGGGTTTTATCTGCGCGGGCCGATTTTATGGCGGATCATGTATCTGCAGGCTGAGCCTCGGATTTTGCAGGTAATACAAGGGGGTGCTGTTATGAATCTGTATCCTAGAGTTTTAATGGCAATGTCAGTAATAATTATTCTGACTTTGGGGACAAATGTTCTGGCGCAAAATTCGCAGCCTGCCAGAGATGCAACTGCCCGGAATTCAAAAATTACCACTATAACCAATAATGATATCAGGCGGATGCATTTAATTGGACGTAGCGTTTCGGCCGGAAACAAGGGACAGCAAATAAATAGTGTTACAAGAAAAGATCTTGCAAGAATTCGTTATATCATAAATATGCCGCAAAGAGATTTTGCCAAATTACTAGCCCGTACAAACATAAAACCAGTCAACAAATCGCGATTGCGCCAGATACGGCAAATACCAAAATCAGAAATTCGCAAAATTTCTAAACTCTATCGGCTTACTGGAGGAACCGAAGATACGCCGGATTACAGTCAGGTCGAGGCAATAGTAACCGAAGCCATTCCTGTTCCAGATATCAATAGTAGGCACTCTGGTTCACCTGTTACCGGTTATGTGTTGACCCATGAGCACCCAATGGCGGCAATGGCTTTTGGTGGCAATTATGCCTTTACTGGAGCCTCTGGTAATTTTGCCAATGGCATTATGACCAATGGTTATACCGCCAGTTGCAGCGGTTGTCAGGTTGGCCAGGTCTGTGATCATGGTGAGGTAAAGGGCAATTTTGTTGCAGCTTTAGGGGCCTTGGGGAGTGATATGGGGGATCATTCTTCCACAATGGGACCGCGTCAGGACAGCTTTTCCCATATGCGTTACAGTACCCAATGGACCAAGGAGGCTTATGCACCACCGCAAAGCAGGTTTCGTGATACCAGAATGCGGATCATGGTGGCATTTGCTGTCGATAATGAGCCAATGTGCGAGACATTGTATTATGAAAATCTGGGAGGAGGAGGCCCAGGTGGAAATGGTTATGCCTGCACCCCTGGTGACAGTATCAGGTCTTTGGAGCGGC
This sequence comes from Robiginitomaculum sp., assembly GCA_027071965.1. Lineage (GTDB taxonomy): Bacteria > Pseudomonadota > Alphaproteobacteria > Caulobacterales > Maricaulaceae > Robiginitomaculum_B. Next base: position 1,891 of record JALSYJ010000041.1, read on the forward strand.
AAATTCAGGCAACCAAAGACTGGGCGGCGGCCAATAGTGACTGGATGCAAATTGCCTATAGCGCTGCTCAGGCACGACGCATTGCCAATATGAACAAGCTGGTGATTATTTTGGGGGTTGAGTCTGATTATACATTTGGTGCTGAAAACAAGACATTTGATCCGGTTAACAGGTTAAATCGTTTATATAACAAAGGGGTGCGTACATTTTACCTGGCGCATAAAGTAAACAGCCGGTTGAGTGGTGCTGATATTTATGCTCCCAAAGGAACATCAGCCGGCAAGGCAATCCGTGCTACTCAGGCCATTTCCGGGTGTTTTTATTACGATGACAATGTCGGAACTTTTCCGCTAAATCGGGTATTATCAGGTGCTGAAAGACTGACAACAAGTTCTTATCGGCATTATTACTGTGACAATGATGATCGATGCGGCGAAAATAATATTCGCGGTTTTGGTGTTACCAATAGCTGCAACGCCAAAATGAGCGAAATCTCGGAAATCAACATGATGAACTATGTTGTTACCAAGGGAGCTGATGAATTCAACGGATTTGCTATTTATCCAAGTCCACCGGGGTTTTCTGATCCAGGCGGCACCAGTGGCGGTGACAAGGATGATCATTATAACATAGAGCGGAATAATCTGGGCCTGTCCACAGATGGCGAGCGGGTTGTACGGGCTGCAATGCGCAAAGGCATGATTATGAATATAGATCATGTATCCAGCGAAGCGCGCATTGATATGCGAGCAATTTCTGCGGAATTTAAGGGTTATCCATTAAACGCTTTTCACAATAGGCCCAATGCCATGCTTGTTGGTAGATCCAGCATGACACAGGCGTCTAAGGATACGCCCTATCCAAATGAATATGATTTTGATGACAGTGAGCTTCGTTTTATCAAGAATACAGGTGGTTTTTTTGGGGCAATTCTTGGGCCAATCAATGCAAAAGAAGGCGTGGTGGATAGCGGTGTTCTCTCAGATTGTCCAAGAACATCAACCGAGAACGCCAAAATGCTGGCTTATTTGCTGGATAAGGGTTTAAGCGTAGGATATTCGCTGGACTTTGCTACGATTACCAAGGGGTTTAATTCGCGCAGCTTTGAGGGCTGTGGCTTGTCAGCGGGTCCAGACATTATGGAAAAGTTTGGCAGCCATGAAACCAATGGGCTACAGCACATTGGGATGATGAAGAAGTTTCATAAAGAGCTGGAAACTGTTGGTATGAAACAGGAGTATTTGGACAAGTTGCGCAATGACGGAGCTGAGCAGTTTTTGCAAATGTGGGAACGCTCAGAAACCAAAGCAAAGACTATGACCTCTACGACTATAATTCCGACCACAATAGAAAATTAACCCGCCCTCACGGGTCGTACATTTGTGTCATATCGCTTCGCTACTTGAGGGAGTCTTTTAATGTCCTACCGCTTCGCTACTTGAGGACTCTTTTAATGTCCTACCGCTTCGCTACTTGAGGACGGGTATCTGTCCTATCGCTTCGCTACTTTAGTGACGCATCTCAGACCCATCACGTTCGTCACTCCGGCCTTCGCGTAAGTTACGGTCAGTGATAAGGGTCATTTGTCAGGGTCACTTATAGGGTCATCGCAATTTTTCGCTGTCCCTTGGGTGATACTTGGGCCACCCTGCAATCATACCCAAACAGCACTTGTTGGTAATAAAACAACCCTTAAATGACCCTAAGAAGTACTGACTGACCCTTGGACTGCGGGGATAAGTGTAAAAGGCGCCCGCCAATCCCAAAACCTGTTATAATTAAAAGGTTAGGGGCAAAGCCCCCGACAAATACGCTCTTTGACAGGTAAATATTTTTCTCAAAGCCAATAAAACAAAAGGGTTTTGCGCACTTGCCTGCTGTTAAATAAACCGGCAGTCTAATAACTCCGCCCGCGCCTGCCTTCGGCCCTTATCCTGCGGGAAAACAGAATAAGCGTTTTTCCAAAGCTCAAGTTTTGTGTTTTAACTTTGAGTGTTTTTCTGATCTGTGATGATAACTTTTACCATCTGGCCCCTTTCCCTTGTGGCTGCTTTACGATACACCGCACCCGCAAGAGAAAGGATGATCGGATGAAGATTCGTGAAGGCATAACGTTTGACGACGTTCTCTTGCAGCCCGCAGCTTCGCAGGTGCTGCCGGGAGATGCAAAAATAGCAACAAGGCTAACCCACAATATACGCTTAAATGCGCCATTATTGTCCGCAGCCATGGATACAGTGACCGAGGCAAGACTGGCCATCGCCATGGCCCAGACCGGCGGTATCGGTATTATCCACCGTAATTTAAGCATTGAGGAGCAGGCCGAGGAAGTTCGCAAGGTTAAACGCTATGAAAGCGGCATGGTGATCAATCCGGTAACCATTCACCCCGGTGCCACTTTGGGCGAATTAAAGGCATTGACCGAGCGCTACTCGATTTCGGGAATTCCGGTGATTGACCCGGACAGTCAAAAACTGGTGGGCATTATTACCAATCGGGATGTGCGCTTTGCCGAGGACATGAACGAGACTGTGGCCAATTTGATGACCCGTGAACTGGTGACAGTGGGCGAAGGCGCCAGTCCGCAACAGGCCAAGGCTTTATTGCACAAGCACCGGATTGAACGCCTGTTGGTAGTCGATGACAAGGGGCATTGCACCGGATTGATAACGGTAAAGGATTTTGAAAAATCTCATGCCTATCCGGATGCAGCAAAAGACAGCCATGGCCGGTTGCTGGTTGGTGCTGCGAGCACGGTGGGCGATGCCGGCTTTGAGCGCGCCATGGCGCTTATTGAGGCCGGGGCCGATGCAATAATCATTGATACTGCCCACGGTGCAAGTCAGGCAGTGCCGGATCAGGTAGCGCGCTTGCGCCGTGAAACCGGCAAGGCACAGATCATTGCGGGGAATGTAGCGACCTATGATGCCACGCGCGCGTTAATTGATGCCGGGGCTGATGCGGTCAAGGTTGGTATTGGGCCGGGCTCTATTTGCACCACAAGGATTGTAGCCGGGGTCGGAGTACCGCAATTAACTGCCATAATCGATGCGGTTCGCGCAGCAAGGGACAGTAAAACCCCGATAATTGCTGATGGCGGGATCAAATATTCCGGAGACATGGCAAAAGCACTGGCTGCCGGGGCTTCTACGGTGATGATCGGCTCCATGCTGGCAGGTACCGAAGAAACCCCAGGCGAGGTGTTCCTGTACAAGGGGCGCTCCTATAAGGCCTATCGGGGCATGGGCTCGGTGGGGGCGATGGCTCAAGGCTCGGCAGATCGCTATTTTCAGAAGGAAGTAAGCGATTCCATGAAGCTGGTGCCCGAAGGAATTGAAGGCCAGACCCCGTTCAAAGGCCCGGTAGCACCAATTCTGCATC
>JALSYJ010000042.1 GCA_027071965.1 Robiginitomaculum sp.
TTGCAAAGCCGTCTCAACAAAGTCAGCCTGAGCATCTCCTAGCATCCGGCGTTTAACATCACCCAATAACTCAGTTTCAAATATCCGTAATTTTTCCTGCACCTCCGGATCGTCCGGATCAGCATTTGCAGCTACCGGAAATTGCGTAAAGTCAACAGGCTTTGAGCGCCCGGAAAGCCTAGTTTCAAGCATAATAAGCCGAGCCAGATTGCCAAAATCAAATTGCCGGTAATTAGCAGTTCGCGGCAGACCCAAAGCCGGCTCACGGGTCGCAGTCCAATCATAAAATGCCTGCAGGGAAGCAGCCTCACGGCTTGCCCAGTCTCCTTGAGCTTCAGGATTGTGATTCTCAGCCCCGCCGCGCCAGCTATCATTAGCTGTTTCATGGTCGTCCCAGCTCATTATCCATGGCGCTACCTTATGTGCTGCCTGCAGATCGGGATCCCGGTGATATTGAGCATAACGCATGGCGTAGTCCTCATAGGTTACACATTCATGCTCCGGCTCCGGAATCCGGCCCAGAGCCACAGCATCTTCGGTTGCGTAACCTCCAAGTCCATATTCATAAATATAATCGCCCAGCGCCAGCACTGCATCTACCGGATCAGACTTGGCAATATGGGCATAGGAATGAAAATATCCCGCCGGATGATTGGAGCACGACACCACTGCCAATGAAATTTTTTCCACTGGCCCCAAAGCAAGGGTTTTGGTTCGGCCCACATCTGAGGTGGATCCATCATATAAAAACCGGTAAAAATACTCCGTGCCGGCCTGCAATCCGATTGCATCAACTTTCATCGGCTGGTTCTTCCCGGAAGGAACCATAAGCTTTCCTGATAAAACCAGAGATGAAAACTGCTGGTTTTCAGCAATCTCCCAACGCAGTTCCCCACCGCCTTTTGCTACACATGTCCACAGGATAACCCGATCCGCCAAGGGGTCTCCAGAGGCAATTCCGTGTCTAAACACTTCACTGTCATCGGCTGATTTTTGAGGCTTTGCCTTGCGGCCGCATGCAGTAATTCCAAGCATGCCAACTCCGCCAACCCCTAATGCAGCCCGGCGTGTGTAGCCATTGTCGTTATTTTTCTTCATTAGCAAACCGTCCTGCCCATTGCGCTTTATTCACCTTCATCCTATTGCAGAGCCATGGCAAACAAAACCGCAAATATTAGAACACTAAGCGCCATTGAATATGCCACTGGTGAGCGAGTAGACAGATATTTGGCAAGTCAATGGTCTGATTTGTCCAGAGCCAGAATTCAAGCGCTGCTGGCCGATGGAAAACTTCGCATTAACGATCAAATAACTACCAGCGCCAAAACCAAGGTTCAAGCCAAGGACTGTTTTACCCTTCACGTTCCGCCACCAATCGCTGCCGAGCCAATAGCACAAAACATTCCTTTGCAGATTTTGCACGAAGATGAACATTTGATCGTTCTTATCAAGCCCGCTGGATTAACAGTGCACCCTGCTGCCGGGAATTGGAACGGAACTCTGGTAAATGCGCTGCTGTTTCATTGTGCCGGTTCCCTTTCAGGAATTGGTGGGGTTGAAAGACCCGGCATTGTGCACCGTCTTGACAAGGATACCTCAGGTGTTTTGGTGGCGGCAAAATCAGATGCCGCCCATCAGGGATTATCAAAACAGTTTGCTGCCCACAGCGTAGAACGGGCATATCTGGCATTGACACGCGGCGCCCCCCTGCCACGGGAGGGACGCATTGAAACCCGCATCGCCAGATCACCCCATGATCGTAAAAAACAAGCGGTGATAAGAGACCCAAAGAGTAAGGCTGGCCGCCATGCTATTACCAATTACAAATGCCTGGCCCATTTTGGACAACAAAAATCCAGCCCCATCGGCACTCCGGCGGCAGCACTCGTGGAATGTCGGTTGGAAACCGGGCGCACTCACCAGATAAGGGTGCATCTGGCCCATATTGGATGCCCGGTTCTTGACGACCCGGTTTATGGCAAACATCGCGGTTATCGCAAATTGCGCCGCCCAAATGGCGAAGCGGCCCCGGCCATTGGCCGTCAGGCTCTGCACGCCTGTAAATTAGGATTTGTGCATCCAATTACCAAGGAAAACTTATACTTTGAAAGCCCCCTGCCCGATGATATGCAGGAATTACTGGACTTTATGCGAGGCCTTTAGACTAGAGCATTTTTAGCAAAAGTAGGAAGCTCTTTTGTGCGCTACCGCGACGGCAAGCCTCGCTACTTGAGGAGTCTTTATCTGTCCTATCGCCTAGCGGCTACTTGAGGACGGGTTTTGCGGTTCAAAAATGGGACAGATATAGGTTTGCATTTTTAGCAAAAGTGGGAAGCTCTTTTAATGTCCTACCGCTTCGCTACTTGAGGACTCTTTGCTTGCGCTACCGCCTAGCGGCTATTTTACGCGCTGGTTTTGCGACTGTATAAATGCGACAAACAAAAGTTTAGAACAAATTTTAAGTATCTTGAGCGGGAAATGCACTAGGCTCCAATTTGTTGCGCCAGGTGTTGATCGCCGCGAGCTTTTGCCAATGCTATTTGCTTCTGCCTCTCACTAAAGCGTTTTTTCTGGGCTTCGGAATGAGTTCCTGCGCATCTGGGACATGAAACACCTGCCTCATACAAGGGTGATGCCTTATCATCTTCGGTAATCGGAAACCGGCAGGCATGGCATAAATCATAGGAACCGGGCTGTAATTGATGATCAACCGAAACCCGTTGATCAAAAACAAAGCATTCGCCCTGCCACAGGCTTTCCTCTTTGGGCACGGTTTCCAGATATTTCAAAATACCGCCTTCAAGATGATAAACCTCGTCAAAGCCTTCTTCCAGCGCCAGGGATGTAGACTTTTCACAACGTATGCCGCCGGTACAAAACATTGCCAGTTTTGGCTTGTTATGCAGGCCACTTTGCGCCCGCAGCCATGCTGGGAATTCGCGAAAACTGGTAGTTTTGGGATTTATGGCACCCTTAAAGGTACCAATTTCCACCTCATAATCATTGCGGGTATCCACCAACACCACATCATCGCGGGTAATAAGCTCATTCCAGTCAGAAGCAGAGACATATTTACCAACCTTTTTGGTTGGCGAGATTCCCGGCACACCCAAGGTAACAATTTCCTTTTTCAGCCGCACCTTCATCCGAAAAAACGGATTGGTGGCAGCATTAGCCTCCTTATGCTCCAGCGAGGCAAACCCGGGAAGTGAGCGAATATGAGCCAACACCATATCTATGCCTTTGCGCGGCCCGGCAATAGTTCCATTAATACCTTCACTGGCAATCAAAAGGGTTCCAAAAACCTGATTTTGAATGCAGATCCGCAACAAATCTGCGCGGTATTCGGCAAAATCCGGCCAATCAACAAATTTATACAGTGCGGCAACAACGAACTTGGACTGATCCATGGCATCTTCTCCCATTTAACATCTGCTAACAGGTGCAGGCTAAACCAGCTCCTTATAAACAGTCATTCAGCCCAAGGACAAGAGTTGAGTATATGTATGAGATAAATTCTGTGCACTCGGCAGACAAGAGATAAAACCACTCCCGCTCCCTGTACGGCATAGATACCGGGAATATTTTAATCCATAATACGGGCACTTGATATAGACAATTTGTCAATATCAAACCCGTTCAGATGCTTGACTGACAAGCCTGATAGAGAAAACCTACTTAAAGGCGCTACCCGGTTTGGCCCCGAACAGTTTTAGAATTTTAGCCAAGGGACAAAACCCGGTAAAAGAGGCCTGTAACATATTGGCCCCCACAAAGGCGGTAAACAGCAACCAATATGGTGAGTAGATTTGTGATAACACAAGACTGGCCAGAATAAACACTCCTGCTATGGCAAAAACCATACGTTCAATAGACATTCTTTCCTCCGAAACAGCCATATACCCTCTAATATTAGCGAATACTTATAAAACATGCAAGCAGCAGAAAAATACTATCTTTTTGATGAGACCCCCCTTCCCGTAGTTAAATAAGTAGCAAAACTACCAAGCCAGTGGGCGCCAGAATAATATTGTGCTGACAGGCCGGGCAAAGAGCTTTGCCGGTGTAAAATAGCTGCTTCCAGCAATGCATTTCTACGGTTATCATCGGGTTTTAATGACAGGGCAATCATTTCCAAATTCCACGCCCGCGATAAATTCAGCCCTTCCAAATGCACAAGCTTGCTGTCTGATTGGTCTATTACCCTTCCGGGCAGCAACCATGTTGTGCCTGATTGTTTGGGGATTTGCGGTAAAAACCGTCCAAGCCAGGTACTGAATTGCTCCTGATCCAGAACCCGGCGCATCAGGTCAGCCTCCATCAAGCAGGGAGATAAAAAATCCTCCCCCGAGGGCTCAAATTCAAGCGGGCAGTTTTCATCCCTAGCATAAAAATCCACAGATATATTGTAAATGAGCTGTTCCATATTGGCATTACCGGCAGTGCGCGCCCAATCCAGTATCAGCGCAAATGAAAATGCCGTTGAGCGATGGGTGCCGCTACGCACCGGATATACCAGTTTCGGAATCCAGCCCGCAAGTCGCTGTGCCGCCAATGCCTCCAGTGGAGCCAGTGCATTTAGCCATCTTTTAGCATTAGGATCATCCCATTCGCGTAATTCGGCGGCTAATTGTAATACCCAGGCCAAACCATAGGGGCGTTGAAAACTATCGCGGCCATTGGCTTTGAAATAGGCTGTTTCGCGTTCTATATTTGCCCTGGTCAAATTCCTGTCAAGAATTGCAATTGCGTCCTTCGCAAAAGATGCCCCCGGCTCATAGCGCAGTAAGCGTACCAATAACCAATGACCATGCACCGAGGAATGCCAATCATAACAACCGTAAAATGCCGGGTGCAATTGTTTTGGTGACGATATGTCCGCTTCTGATTGCAGTGTATGAGAAAGCTTGTTCGGGTATTCACGAGAAACACAGGCAAGGGCCAGGTTGGCAAAATTAGTGCTGTGAGCCGGAGGCTGGCTATAATTTGGTACCGGAACTGGCGGTAAAACACTGCTGCATGCAACAAGAAGCAAAACCAGTCCGACCATAATTGGCGCCATCTTGGGCCGGCTAATTTCATATAAACGAGGTTTTTTCAGCTTCAAACAGCCACCTTTCAGTGCATGGAGCCTAAGATCAGGCCCTAATCCAACGCCTTATTTATATTCTCAACCATTTTTTTTGCATCATCAAGCAACATCATGGTATTATCTCGATAAAACAGGGTGTTATCAATACCGGCATAACCAGAAGAC
>JALSYJ010000043.1 GCA_027071965.1 Robiginitomaculum sp.
GCCCGCAAAGGCAATGTTTACACCATGAATCAGTTTTGTCAGGCGTTTGAAAACTGCGCCGGACTGGGCGGTGAAACCTCCATTCGCAAACGCCTCGAGGTGCTCTCCACCAAGGGTTACATCAAGTTCTTCCGTAATGTTGCAGATTATAATCTGCCAAAAGCCTCACGCACCAAATATGGCTATATGTGCGTCGAAGATATGCAACTAGCCACCAGTGAAGAAGTAGTTGATTCAGAAACTGGAGAGATCAGCGCCAGGCTGCGCCACATCTATCCCACCCATTACAAATGCAAGCTCTCTGCCGCGCCGTTACCTGTCGAGAACAAGCATGTATGGATTTACGATGAGGAGGAACAGGCATGACCGAATTCCTCTTTTGCCTCTTTCATTATTACTCAATTGGGTGCGCAAAACTGCAGCAGATTTTCACAAATCTGCTAACTGCGAAAAACTGCGTGTGTATCAAAACACCAGTATTATCAACGCTTTGCATGATTTTTCCAGTCCGCACAAAAAATCTGAAAAACAAACTGCGCAAACTGCCCGAAACCCCAATGTTTTCAACGCTTTCCACCCATAATCCAGTTTCGGGTGAAACTCCCTCTCCCTACGGGAGAGAGTGCCCCTATGGGGGCAACTCTCCCCGGTCGAGGGTTTTGTGGTTGCTCATTTCATCTTTCCCAACAACCAAACAGGAGGTCTCCATGGAAAAAACCAATCAACCCATTTTGCTCAGTCTCGATCTGGGTACAGCCACCGGATGGGCGCTCTCCAACAAACATGGACGCATCATGAGCGGCACAGCGCATTTTCGTCCCCGTCGCTTTGAGGGTGGCGGTATGCGTTATCTGCGATTTGAACGCTGGCTAAATGAAACCCGTGATGTATCGGGCGAGATCAATGCAGTCTATTTCGAAGAAGTCCGTAGACACCTTGGTGTGGATGCTGCCCATGCTTATGGCGGTTTTCTGGCTTCACTCACCGCATGGTGTGAGGAGCACAGCATCCCTTACGAAGGCGTTCCGGTCGGCACGATCAAGAAGTTCATCACTGGCAAAGGCAATGCTGGCAAGGCGGCTGTTATCGCAGCTGTCAAAGCCCTTGGCCACCAGCCCGAAGATGACAATGAAGCTGATGCGCTGGCACTCCTGCATTTTGCCCGTGAACAAATGATCGGAGGCCAGCCATGAGATATGCCAACCGACTTTTGGAAGAAGCGACAAAGACACTGGCAGATCGTGGTGAAAGCTATGGATCGCCACAGCCGCTGTTTGAAAACGTGGCCAAACGCTGGTCACTGACATTGGGCACAGAGGTGAGTACCGCACAGGTTGTTCTCTGCCTGATTGAGCTGAAGTTAGCTCGACTAAACAGCAATTCCAAGCATCATGACAGCATGGTTGATGTCGCAGGATATGCAGGAATTTTAAATGAAATCAATAACAACTAAGGAGGTTCGTATGAATCAAAACTGGACAGAAAAAGATGTAGCTAATCAATTTGAAGAAGCAATTTCAACGCTGAATAAATTACCCGCCGTTCGCGTACAAGGCTATTTCAGTGCATGGCCTGACGTTATCAGAACGCAGGAGGAAATCGATGCCAGTGAGCCGATGCCATTGCGCCTTCGTGCTACCCCTGATCAGATCACCCGCATGGAACAAACCCTGCGCTGGGCCATTTGGGTGGATGTAAACGAGCGCAAATTGATCTGGCACCGCGCTGCACGCAAGCCGTGGAAAACAATCTGCTGGGAGCTTGGCTGTGACCGCAGCACAGCATGGCGCAAATGGAGTATCGCGCTTGCTAAAATTGCTGCGCGTTTGAATGCAGGACAGAAATCATGATTGGGCAGAGGTAAGTTTTTCCATGATCTTTGGCAAGGAAATCATTCTGACATTGTCGCCAACGGGGAACTCGTCATTGCCGCCATAGACAATAAATTTATGTGTTGCGCCGACATCATCACAGGTTTTGCTGTAGTGTTTTCCAATTTTTGGCGCAACGCCATACTTGATTTCCACAGCCCAGGTTTCTGCGTTTGGCATTTTAATCACCAGATCAATCTCTGCACCAGCAGCAGTGCGATAAAAATATGTTTCAGCCAAACGTGGCAAAACAGAGTGAATATTTTCGATCACAAATCCTTCCCAACTCTTACCAAGGATAGGATTAGATAGAAGGGTATCATAATTACAAATGCCAAGCAGGCGGTGCAATATACCGCTATCACGAACGTAATAGCGCGGAGATTTTACCAAGCGTTTTTTGACATTGGCATGCCACGGTTCGATACGGCGCACCAACAATAGATCAGTCAAAATATCAATGTAGTGATTGATATCTGATCTTCTCACCTCAAGATTGGTAGCTAGTTTACTTGCATTTATTGTTTCTCCTTGCAGGTGTGCGAGCATTGTCCATAAGCGGCGCAATGTCTGGGCTGATACGTCAAAACCCATTTGCGGAACATCCCGCTCCATGTAGGTGCGTATGAGGTCTTCAAGCCATTCCATGGCCATTTCATCATCTTTTGCCAGATAGCTTTTAGGAAAGCCTCCACGCAACCAAAGATTTGTGATGTTCTGCTTCTCAGCGCCTATCTCTAATATGTTGAGCCCTGTCATCTCAATATAGCTGATACGACCAGCCAAGCTTTCTGAGGACTGGCGTAGCAAGTCCATTGACGCCGACCCTAAAAGAAGAAATTGCGCCGCATCCCGTCCTTCCTGACGATTTTTATCAATTAGCCCTCTCAATGTCATAAATAAATCAGGCGCACGCTGAATTTCATCAAGCACAACCAATTTGTCGTTTTGTGAGGAGAGAAAAGTTTTCGGATCACGTAGTTTTGTTAAATCCTCTGTATCCTCTAAGTCCAGATAGATTGACTCCTGCTTTTTTGCTACGATTTTAGATAGTGTGGTTTTACCAACTTGGCGTGCGCCAAGAAGTGCCACTGCCGGATTACGGCTGATACTATTTTCCAGTCTTTTTGTGATCCATCGCTCTAACATACCTAGCATTTTGTACTAAATCAGAGCAAATTGCAAGGTATAAATTACACTCCACATTCCCAAACTGCCCAAACTGGATGAAAACCCATACCAACATTGAGTTTGCAGTTTGGGATATGTTTAGGAAAAAGCCCCCCCTCATTACTCTGTAATGAGGGGGGGCTACGCTTACGCTAGCCCCCCTCCATCACGGTATGAGTAATGCTCATTGGCACGACTATTTTTCTAAACTCTAAAAAAACAATCATGTTGCAACACATTAGTATTCGACACTTGCAACATTTTTCGCTATCCTGAAAGGCATAATCGGCAGACATGCACCTTGGCGCACCGCCGCTCTATTTTGCCCTCCCAAATTTCACGCCTACCGAGCCACGGGTCCTTACCTGGCGTGGAACGTATGCGGGCGGGCTGGGCGCAGTATTTCGCTAGCGTCAGGGCGGCAAAAGAGGTTCGCAGTTCGCACCCGGGTTCGCACGCCACTAACACATAAAAAGGTTTAACAATGGATTTGAATGTTCAGCAAATAGCGCTGGAGCAGCTGGTTCCCTATGCCCGTAACGCCCGCACACACAGCGACTCTCAGGTGGCACAGATTGCCGGATCAATTGCGGAGTTTGGTTTTGTAAACCCTGTTCTGGTTAGCGGCGATAATGTCATCATTGCCGGGCATGGCCGTGTGATGGCTGCGAAAAAGCTGGGCCTACAAACCGTTCCGACCATCAAGCTGGATCACCTGACAGAAAACCAGCGTCGCGCCTTGGTGATTGCCGATAACAAAATCGCCGAGAATGCCGGATGGGATGAAGAATTGCTGCGATTGGAATTACAAAATCTTGCCGATGAGGATTTCGATCTTGATCTGCTGGGCTTTGACGATGTGGAGTTGGATGATTTATTGACATCATTGGATGACGATGAAGCAGCCGCGCTTGATGAAAATATTCCAGAAGTACAGGAAAACCCTGTCAGCCGCACAGGCGATGTCTGGATTATGGGTGAGCACCGTTTGCTCTGCGGCGACTCCACAAGCGAAGCCGATATGAAAAAGCTGATGGCTGGTGAGCTGGCAGATATGGTCTTTACCGATCCACCCTATAATGTGAATTATGGCGATACGGCCAAAGACAAGCTGCGCTCCAAAGGTGGAGCCAAAGCCGGACGCAAGATTATGAATGATAATCTAGGCGATGACTTTGAGGCTTTCCTAACCGCAGCCTGCAAAAATATGTTGGCTCATACCAAGGGTGCTCTTTACATCTGCATGAGTTCCAGCGAGCTGGATACGCTGCAAAGCGCCTTCCGCAATGCAGGCGGCAAATGGTCGACCTTTATCATCTGGGCGAAGAACACCTTCACCCTTGGCCGCTCTGATTATCAGCGCCAATATGAGCCCATCCTCTATGGGTGGAAAGATGGCAATGACCGCTACTGGTGCGGTGCGCGTGATCAAGGTGATGTCTGGTTTTATAACAAGCCGCATAAGAATGATCTTCACCCGACCATGAAGCCTGTTGATCTAGTGGTACGCGGGATTAAAAATTCCAGTAAGACGCTGGATATTGTACTCGATCCGTTTGGTGGTTCCGGCTCAACATTGATTGCTGCAGAACATACCGGACGACAGGCACGATTGATTGAGCTTGATCCTAAATATGTGGATGTGATTGTGCGGCGCTGGCAAGAGATGACCGGATTGCAAGCAACGCTATCTGGTACTAATCAGGAATTTAGGGCTGTTGAAAAAGACCGTCTTGGCGATAAGGCCGAAGCTTCACTGCCTGTGGAGGGCGAGTGAAGCTTCGTGCATGGCGCGTTCATGTTAGCTTGGATGGCGTTATTAATAACGGGATTTTGGTTATTCATGCTTGGGTTTCCCTTTTCTCGGTTGGTTTGAGGAAATAACGACGGTCAGCGTCTTGTTTTTCTGAGCTCAACTCAAAGCCTTCGAGCTTTTTGATGACCCGGGATAAAACGCCGCGCACCGTATGTTTTTGCCAGCCCGTCAGCTTCATCATCTCATCGATGCTAGCTCCTTCCTTGGTGCTGAGCGTTTCGATGATCTGTGCTTGTTTGGTGGTCTTACTCATTACTTACCTCCTATGATTAGTTTCAAGTTGAAAGTTTTGTAAAAGTTGTAAAATCTTCGAACACCCAGTTATTTTTGAGGGTGTGGAAGATGGTGTTGAGCAATTTTCTAGCGGTGGCGATGATGGCTTTGCC
>JALSYJ010000044.1 GCA_027071965.1 Robiginitomaculum sp.
CTCTTTGCGTCGATAAAATTTATAACGAAAATCTGCCTGAACAAAGCCGGGTTCCGGCCTGTGTCTCCACTTGTCCCACCGGGGCCCGTTCTTTTGGCGATCTTGGTGATCCTGATTCTGATGTTTCCAAACTTGTGGCGGCACGAAAGGGATATGCCTTAATGCCAGAACAGGGCACAAAGCCGGTGAACAGATATTTACCGCCACGACCAAAACAGGTTGGCAAAGGCGTGGCACCGCGTATGCTGACCCATCAGGACGACAGCAGCGACGGGGCAGGATTACTGGCCCGCTGGGTCGATAAAATTTTAACCGCGTAAGAGGCCAAAATGCATCCGGCTAAGTCAGTCTTGTTTTTCACCACAACAACCGGGGCCGGTTATGGTCTGTTATTCTGGTTGGGGGTTTTATCCTATCGGAAATTGCTTGCTGCGGATTTTACTTTTGGACTGATAAGTTTTGGAGTGGCATTCATTCTGGTTATTGCCGGGCTGTTGTCATCAACCTTGCATCTTGGTCACCCGGAGCGTGCATGGCGGGCATTGTCGCAATGGCGCTCTTCTTGGCTTTCCAGAGAAGGCTTGCTCGCCATTATCACATTTATTCCAACGGGGCTGTTTGCCTTGTCATGGGTGGTGCTTGGAGAAAATACCGGAGTGTTCGCTGTACTGGGGTTGGTTGGTGGAGCATTTAGCATGCTCACAGTTTTTAGCACCTCGATGATTTATGCCTCATTAAAGGCCGTACCGGCATGGTCATGCAGGTGGACACCGTGGGTCTATCTGGTCTTGTCACTGATGAGTGGGGGGCTGCTGGCGGCAATGCTAAGTGTAATTGGCGGGCGATGGCTGGCTGCAGACTGGCTGGTATTGCCGGTTTTGTTCTTTGTAGGATTGGCTTTGGTGCTAAAGCTGTCATACTGGAGCACAATCGACCGGGGCATGAGCAGCAGCGCCCAAAGTGCTACCGGTCTTGGAGAGTTCGGGGAGGTCAAACTGATCGAAAGCCCTCATGACCAGCCAAATTTTCTGCTAAAGGAAATGGGTTTTGCTATTGCCAGAAAGCACAGCAAAAAACTGCGACAACTTGTTGTTTTATTTGCATTTCTGTTTCCATTTGCACTAATTGCCGCACAATGGTTTATTCCTGATTTTGCTGCTATATTCATCACTTTGGCGGTTGTCTGCGCTGGAATTGGCCTGTTTATGGAGCGTTGGTTGTTTTTTGCCGAGGCCAAGCATGTGGTAACACTCTACTATGATCAATAAGGTTTCTCATGAAGGCAAGTCAGATTAAATCATGGATTAGCGGTTTTTCTATTGCTTTGGTTTCTGTAATCGCCATGGCCAGTCCTTTGCCCGACTTTACGCAAATGGGCAATGCGCAACTAAGAGTTGAAGCTAAAAGCAGTGCTGTTGCCAGCAGAATACTGGCACGGAGGATGCTGGGTCTTGATGATACGGGCAAGAGCGTTGCAAAAATCATTGAAAATGAGGAAATGCAAGCAGCAATAGAGCTGCTTAGAAGCGCCAGCACCAGTGATGCCATTGCTGCCAACACTCTTGGTACACTGATTCAAAACGGTGTGGCACCAGCAAAACATAAGGGTGAGGATGCAGATTTATTTCAATTTGCAGCGGAGCGTGGCGATGAGGGCGGACAGGTAAATTTTGCTATTACCAGATTGTTTTCCGGCAATCCTGAGCAGGCAGTTGAGGGCAGAAAATCTTTAGAGGACATAATCGGCAACTCTGATTCTGATTGGCGATTTGTGGCCTTACGGGCGCTTTCCACTGCCATGTTATACGGTATTGGCGGGGAGCGGGATATTGCACGGGGAGTAGAGGGTTATGAGTTGTTTTTACAGTTTTACCCTGATGATGCCGCCGCATTGACGGTAATGGGGCAAGCTAAACAATATGGCTGGGTTGGTGAAAAAGATATTCCGGCAGCTATCACGTTTTATGAACGAGCCGCAGCATCAGGCGGCAATAGCGCAATGTGGCAATTGGCCATGATCTATCAGGAACAACAGGATATTGAAAAAGCATGGAATCTGGTGGTGCGTTCTTCTGATGCCGGTTTTGAAAATGCGATGATATCGCGTGCGGTGATGCTGGCTTTGGGGCAGGGGGTAGAGCAGGATTATACGCAAGCCTATAACTGGTACGAAAAAGCGGCCATTAAAGGCAGGGCTCATGCCATACGCGCATTAGCCTACATGCACCAATTAGGACAGGGGCGGGAGGAAAACCCGAAGCTGGCGTGGGGGCTTTATAAACTGGTGGCTTCGCTTGATAAAATTGCCCAGGAGCGGCTGGATGAAATGCAAGCTGTTCTAGATCAATGGAGTGAGAGTGAACGCTCTGCTTTTATCAAGGATGGACAAGAACAGGCGCAAAACTGGCTGCAAAGCCATAAACTCACCAGTGAGGATTTGCGTTAGGGCGTTTATCCAGTATTAAATCCCGCACTTAAAATAGCGAGACTTGCCGTCGCGGTAGGACAGACAAAGACTCCTCAAGTAGCCGATAGGATGAAAACATCCGTAGGTATTTCCTTGCAACTGATAATGACATGAATCACCCCAATCTTTTTTATGAGTCCTGAACGGATGCTCTAGCAATTTGCAAAGCCTGAAATTATCACTTTTGTTTAGCAAGCTGCCGAAACACGGGCAATAGTGGCAGGAAACACTCCTTAAATGGGAAAAACCACATCAAAAATGCCACAATTTTTCATAATCAACCAAAATATTTCCTGATCGCCACGATTACACTGGCGATTTTGAAACAAACCCGTATAAAGGATCGACAATTAAGCGATTTATAGAATCTGCTTGATTTTGCCAAATTCGGGTTTTTGACCCGGGTTAGGTGAAATACCAGTTTTGACAAAGTACGAGTTTGGCAAAGTATCAGTTTTGGCATATACGGAGATATCAATGAGTTTCAAGTCAACTTCCCGAACCGCGCTGCTTGGCGCCGGATCATTGGCCATTTTAATGGCACCAACTATCGTGCAGGCACAAGCTGATGAGCGCAGAGGCGTGGATCAGATTGTAGTCACAGCGCAAAAACGCGAACAAAACCAGCAAGACATTCCAGTTGCTGTTGCTTCCTATGGCGAAGAAATGATTGAGAACGCCGGAATTCGTGACATCAAAGACCTGATTGCTATTGCACCGGGCCTGATGGTTACCTCAACATCCAGTGAAGCCTCGACCACTGTTCGTATTCGTGGTGTTGGTACCGTTGGTGACAATACCGGCCTTGAAAGCTCCGCTGGTATTTTCATTGATGGCGTATATCGTTCACGCAACTCTGTAGGTTTTGGTGATCTTGGCGAAATTGAGCGCATAGAATTGCTTCGTGGCCCACAAGGCACCCTGTTTGGTAAAAACACTTCAGCCGGTGCCCTGAACATTATCACCAAAGGCCCCGAATACGAAGCATCATACGGCGGCGAAGTAACCGTTAGCAATTTTAATGGTCGTGGTGGATCCATGTTCGCAACTGGCGCATTAAATGATGCCGAGACCGCAGCATTCCGTATCTATGCGGCAAAACGCACCCGTGATGGCTATGTTCAAAATGCTGACCCATTTGGCGGAGAATCTTACGATCAGAACGTGCTAACCGTTCGCGGACAGGTGGAATTCACCCCTAATGATAACTTCAAACTAAACATTATTGGTGATTACAGCAAGCGTGACGAAAATTGTTGTTCTGGCGTTCCTATTTCCGTCACCACTTCCTCATTGCTTACCAATGGTCTGGGCGGCACCGGATATCCAATCAACTTTGATGCCACCACTCCACGGGCATTGCCCAGAGACGCCTATACCGCATATTATAATCGCGAAATTGGGCAGGTTATCAACGACAAGGGCATTTCCGCTGAAGCAGAGTGGAATACCTCTATTGGTGATATAACCTCTATCACTGCATGGCGCAGGTGGGACAATGCCCAGGGCCAGGATGTTGACTATACCAATGCCGACATAGTTTATCGCCCAAGCGACGGTTCTTATGGTAATGACTTTAATACATTTACCCAGGAATTGCGCCTTGCGGGTTCTACCGAAAATCTAGACTGGTTGATTGGCGGCTTTTACATGAATGAAAAGCTGACACGTCGTGACACTTTCCGCTTTGGTGAAGATTATGAAGCATATTTGGGTCTTCTGCTTTCCGGTGGAGCGAACCCGCAACAGGTTGCAAACTTCACCGGAGTCGTTGCCGGACTTCCTGGCTCCCAGATCATACCGTTTGGGTCTAATTTCCCTGTTGATGGTGGCATGGTTCAAGATGAGTATCTGCACGTAGCAGAAACCTTTGCCCTGTTCACACACAATACATGGCAGGTTACAGATCAGTTCTCATTGACCGGTGGTCTGCGCTGGACAAATGAGAACAAGAATGTGGATGCCACCTTCTCGACCAATGCTCCTGGTTGCGGCTTTTACGAAGGAATTTTTGGTCTTGACCCGGTTTCCGGAGCCATTGCGGCCGGTGCCGGAGCTGTAGCTCCTGTAGTTGGTCTGGTTTGTCTTCCATGGGCCAGATCCGGCCTTGACGGAGCTGTTCAATCACAGAGCATAGATTCCAGTGAGCTTTCCGGGACAGCCAAGGCTGCCTATCGCTTTAATGATGATGTGATGGCCTATGCTTCCTATGCGCGCGGATTTAAAGCCGGAGGTCTGAACCTGGATCGTAAATTCGATACTGGCGCAACACCCGGAACACTTGGCGCATGGGACACAACCTTTGCTCCGGAAACTGTGGATACATTTGAAGTAGGCGTAAAGACTCAAAGCATGGACAATTCCCTGCTTGCCAACTTTACAGTATTTAGCTCCAGATTTGAGAACTTCCAGCTTAACACCTTTAACGGAACTGCCTTTGTGGTGAATTCAATCCCGCAGGTCAAATCCGATGGTGCCGAGCTTGAATTGCTGTATATGCCAAACATTGATGGCTTGACCCTGCAAGGCGGTGTTACATACTCTGACACCAGATATGGTACTCAAACTGGAACACCGGCCAATCTTTCTGGTCAGCAAATGTCCCTGTCACCAAAATGGTACGGAACCGCCTCTGTCACCTATGAGCGCCCTTTAGTGGACAATCTGGTTTGGCGGGTGTCACTGGATGGCCGCGCGGTGTCCAGTTATAACACCGGCTCTGATCTGGATGCTCCAAAACAACAAGACAGCTTTGCTACTTTCAATGGACGCTTTGTTATTGCTGAGGAAGAAGACAGCTGGTCGATCGAGATCTGGGGCAAGAACATTCTTGATACACCTTACATGCAGGTGGCATTTGATACGCCGCTGGCCGGGGCTAATGCCTATAGCATGTTCCCGGGTGCGCCAAGGATCTGGGGTGCAACCCTGCGCGGCTCGTTCTAGTCGTTCTAATAACGAAACAAAATTTGAAAAAGGCCGGACTTGTTCCGGCCTTTTTTTTGCGCGGGTGACATTCACTGGATTTTATAGCTATAGTTCGGCCAAACATTCTGGAGCCCATCATGCACAAGCATTTTTATATTCTACTTGCAATTATCGGAGTTGCCTTATCCTCCTGCACGCCTGCAGAAAAACAGACAGCCACCAGCGAACAACTGGTTCCAGAAACATTTGCCCAAGCTGGGCAGTTGGATGATTTACTGACCACGATGATTGCCGAAGGATCAGTGCCCGGAGCATCCATTATGGTTATTGAAGGCGGCCATGAAACTTATTTTAATGTCGTCGGCAATATGGATATGGAAAATCAGATTCCACAAACCAGAGCCTCAATTGCCCGCTATTATTCAATGACCAAACCCATTGTCGGGATTGCGTTAATGACACTCTATGAGAAAGGCAAATTCAATCTGGATGACCCGATTGCCAAATATATGCCTGAATACTCAAATCTTAAAGTCTATGTGCCTGCTGCTGATACTGCCGAAGCCACACTAATAAATCCAGAACGTGACGTGACTATTCGTGATCTGATGCGCCATACTTCTGGCATGACATATGGCCTGTTTACTGACACGGGAGTGGACAGAATGTATAGGCAAGCCGGTATTTTGAACCTCACTGACACTAATGCGAAAATGAGCGAGAAACTGGCCACACTGCCCTTGATTACGCAACCAGGAACCCAATGGATTTACAGCGTCTCGGTAGATGTGCAAGGCAGGTTAATCGAAGTGCTTTCAGGGCAAACCCTTGGAGAGTTTTTGCAAGAAGCGATTTTTGATCCTCTGCAAATGAACCATACCGGGTTTACAGTCAAAGCTGCTGATCGCGAACTTTTTGGGCCTGCCTATAGCCTTGGCAAAGACGGCTTAAAGCGATTGTCCGATGATGGTCAAAAACCGGGAATGACTGTTGATCTTCCGTTTTTGAACGATGTTCCATTTGAAAGTGGTGGCAGCGGCCTGGTCTCGAGCATTGATGATTATGCAAAATTTGCCAAAATGCTGCTGGGAAATGGTGCATTAGGTGATGTGAGAATATTAAAGCCGGAAACACTTGCAATGATGACCCGTGATCAGTTGGGCGATGCTGATCATGGCTGGCTTGGGGATGATATGGGTTTTGGGCTTGATTTTGCTGTCAAGACCGGTGCCATGACAGAAGGCAGACTGCCACAACCCGTTGGCTCTTACGGTTGGGGTGGGTTGGCTGGAACTTACTTTTGGGTTGATCCGCAAAACCAGCTAACTGTGATTTTCCAAACCCAAGTCATGGGGCATGAGCACGCCAATATACGCAATCGAGTAGTTGCGGCCGTTTATGGGGTCAAAAGCACACCGGCGAATTGAAACCAAGAGAGGGGGCGATATTACAATTACCACCCTTCTTTTTTCTAACAAATATCAGAGCATTTCAGGTCAAAATGAACGCTTGATCAAAACGGATACTCTAACTGAAACTGCGTACCAAAGAGCCAACCACAAGATACCAGCCATCAACCAACACAAAGAATATCAGCTTAAACGGCAGTGAAATCACCACAGGGGGCAGCATCATCATGCCCATGCTCATCAAAATAGAGGCTACCACCAGATCTATAACCAGAAACGGGATAAAGAATGAGAATCCAATCAGAAATGCAATGCGCAACTCCGAAATCATGAAAGCCGGAGCCACAATGTGCAAAGGAGTATCCATTGCTGTCTCAGGGGTCTCGGCACCAGACATCTCAAGAAACAGTGCAAGATCCTGTTCACGGGTATGAGATAACATAAACAGCTTTATGGGCTCTGCGCTGGTGGTGAATGCTTCTGACAGCTCCATTTCCTCATTCATAAGTGGCTCTACACCTCGTTCCCAGCTTTGCTGAAACACTGGAGCCATTACAAAAAATGTCAAAAATAATGAAAGGGAAATCAGCACCATGTTAGGGGGGCTTTGTTGCAAGCCAGTTGCAGTTCGCAATAATGATAATACCACCACAATACGCACAAAACTGGTGGCCATGATCAATATGGATGGGGCCAGTGATAAAATGGTCAGCAGGGCAATCAACTGCACCACCCGGCTGGTCAAGGCCCCTTCTTCCCCGGCATCCACGGTTACAGATTGCGCCAGAGCGCCTTCTGGCATCGCCATAAACGCCAGAATTAGAAACAGGCCGAGAATTATCGAAAAATACTTCATGCTGGCTCGCTATCTGTTTTTTCAGTTTTTTTGGCCGGGCGTGTCTGCAGGACTGTTTCACCGGATACACCAAGTAAAATCAGGTGTTCCTGATCATGATCCTTAATGATTACCAACCGACGCCTGGTATCAAGTTGCAGGGCTTCGGTGATAGCGAGATTCTTTTTTCTCGTGTTTGCCTGCACCACCCCCGGCGCAAAACGCCTTACCGCCACCCATGCGCCAAGCAGAAGAGCGATGGTAAATGCAAAGCCGAAGATCATTCTAATAGGGTCTATTATTTCCATATGCCTGTATTGCCCATTTTGTTAACCTGATTTGCACCCAAGGCTATTAAGGACTGATTAACCTAAAATAAACTTTACATTTTCATCGGGTGTTAACCAAAAAACGGCAAAACTTGCCGCTGGAAACAAGCAGCAGGCAGATAAAAATGAGTCTTGGCGATATACCTGTTTTTGCGGTGCTTCGCGGTACAATGGGAATGTTGACGGCACGACAGAAGGTGCTGGCAGAGAACATTGCCAACTCTGATACTCCGGGTTTTACGCCAAGGGATGTTGATCCTGACAGCTTCCAGAATCTGTTAAGCGCGGCGCAATCGGGTAAAAAGACTGGTGCGGTTACATTGCGCACCTCGGATCCTCGTCATATCACTGGTTCCGGAGCAACTGGTTCTGCCATGGCGACATCGGTAAAGATGATAAAGTCCCCGGACTCCGAAGCTACGTTAAATGGCAATTCAGTAGTGCTGGAGGAGCAAGTGGCGGAACTAGCCGATACCAGAATGCGCTATGAAATGGCGGTAGGGCTATACCAGAAATCTGTAAGCCTGCTGCGGTTGGCTATTAAAACACCGGGCCGTTAAAAGTTGGGGCGGGCATAATATGAAAAGAAGTGAAAATGAGTGATATTTCCAAAGCTATTGTCATTGCAGCAGCCGGTATGCGGGCGCAAAGCTCCAGGATGCGGATTATTTCCGAAAATGTAGCAAATGCAAATTCTACGGCAAAGGAGCCGGGCGGTATTCCTTATCAGCGCAAAACCCCTGTATTTTCGTCAATTTTGGACAAGGAAACTGGCGCGCAGATTGTGCGTATGGACCGGGCCATAAGCGCTTCATCTGACTTTGTAATGAAGCATCAACCGGAACACCCGGCGGCTGATGCTGATGGTTATGTAAAATATTCTAATGTGAATCGTTTGGTTGAAATGATGGATATGCGGCAGGCAGCTAAATCATTTGAAGCTAATTTGTCGGTGATCGAAAACTCCAGGGCAATGCTGCAACGGACATTGGAATTGCTCAAACGATAGTAAATACGGCCTCATGGTAACAGCCAGTAATGGGAAGAAAATTATATGTCAGTAGATGCTTTACAGGCCATAAATGCTTACGCACAGGCTGCACAAACAGGAAAAACCTCTCAAAGCTCTGATGCAGTAGCTTTGGGACTGCAAGGTGAAAGCGCAGCCAAGGGAACAGACTTTGCTGCCATGGTGCAAGATGCCATAGGCGGCGCAATGGCATCCTCGGCAGCGGCCGAGAAGCTTACGGTTTCTGCATCTGCAGGACAGACTGAGCTGGTAGATGTGGTTACTGCGATCTCAGCAGCCGAAATTCAGCTTGAAACTGTGATTGCGGTTCGTGATGAGATGATCAAGGCCTATCAGGATATTTTACGCATGCCTATCTAGAGCATTTTTAGCAAAAGTGGGAAGCTCTTTTGTGCGCTACCGCCTATCGGCTATTTTACGCGCGGGTTTTGCGGCCAAAAATGCGATAAACAAAGATTTGCATTTTTAGCAAAAGTGGGAAGGTCTTTTTGTGTCCTACCGCTTCGCTACTTGAGGACTCTTTTAATGTTCTACCGCCTATCGGCTACTTGAGGACTCTTTTAATGTCCTACCGCTTCGCTGCTTGAGGACTCTATGTTTGCGCTACCGCCTATCGGCTACTTTACGCGCGGGTTTTGCGGCCAAAATGCGACAGAGCACAAATTGCAAGCAAATTTTAAGTTCACTTTGAACCAAAGTGCTCCATCTATGCCCTTAAGCCAAAACTGATTATTTTGTAGTTATGTATCAAGGAAACTGCGAAGCTTGCGACTGCGACTTGGGTGTTTCAATTTGCGCAAAGCCTTGGCTTCGATTTGGCGAATACGTTCACGGGTAACCGAAAACTGTTGGCCGACTTCCTCTAGTGTATGATCTGTATTCATGCCAATACCAAAGCGCATACGTAATACGCGCTCCTCGCGTGGGGTAAGTGAAGAAAGTACCCGGGTAGTGGTTTCGCGCAAATTGGATTGAATTGCAGCGTCAATTGGCAAAATAGCGTTGCTGTCCTCGATAAAATCGCCAAGCTGGCTGTCTTCTTCATCACCAATTGGGGTTTCAAGTGAAATCGGCTCTTTGGCGATTTTCATCACTTTTCGAACCTTTTCCAACGGCATCGCCAGTTTGACGGCCAGCTCTTCGGGTGTCGGCTCACGGCCAATTTCATGTAGCATTTGCCTGCTGGTGCGTACCAGCTTGTTAATGGTTTCAATCATATGCACCGGAATGCGAATGGTGCGTGCCTGATCAGCGATAGAGCGGGTAATAGCCTGACGTATCCACCATGTGGCATAAGTGGAAAACTTATACCCCCGCCGGTATTCAAATTTATCAACTGCTTTCATCAGGCCAATATTGCCTTCTTGAATGAGATCCAGAAACTGCAGTCCACGATTGGTGTATTTTTTGGCAATAGAGATAACCAGTCGCAAATTGGCCTCGACCATTTCCTTTTTAGCCTGACGGGCTTCGCGTTGTCCCTTTTGTACGGTGCGCACAATTTGACGAAACTCATCAATGGTTACCCCGGCATCTCTGGCCAGTGTGGCTACGTCATCTCTAAGAGTATTTATTTGATCGTGTTCGCGCTCTACAAATTTTGCCCATGCCTTGGATATCTGCGAGACATTTTGCACCCAGTCGGGGTCCAGTTCATGGCCAAAATAGTTTTTAAGAAATTGTGCCCGGGGCACGCCATGACCATCGGCAAGACGCAATAAACGTCCCTCAGTACCCACCAATTGCTTGTTGATTGCATAAAGTTGATCAACAAGTGCCTCAATCCGGTTATTGTTAAGGTGCATGGCCTTTAAGCGGGTTATGATGGAGTTTTGCACCTCATCATATTTACGCCGGGACAATGGGGTTAATTCCTTGCCCTTCATCTGGGCTTCGATCAATTTGCTCTGCAATTTACCAAAAGTTTTAAATTCAGCGGCTATTGCGTCAAATTCGCCTACCACATCTTCGCGCAGTTCAGATTCCATCGCCGCAAGCGACAGGGTCGCATCATCGTCTTCGTCTTCACTGAATTTTTTGTTTTTGGTGCCGCTGCTGCCGTCGTTTTCTTCTTCTTCCTCTTCTTCTTCTTCTAATTCTGCGGGTTCATCCTCTGCAACAACTTCACCGGCGTCTTCAGCGTCTGATTCGCCAGCCCCGTTCTTGGCTGCAAAGGTTGTGTCCAGATCAATAATGTCACGCAGCAAAATCCGTCCTTCGGCCAATTCCTCACGCCAGACCATGATCGCCTCAAAGGTTAGCGCGCTTTCACACAGTCCGCGTATCATGGTGTCACGGCCAGCCTCAATGCGTTTGGCAATGGCTATTTCACCTTCGCGAGACAGCAATTCCACCGTACCCATCTCGCGCAGATACATACGCACCGGATCATCAGTTCTATCCGCCGAAGCTGTAGTGTTTCCTGTACGAACCGCAGTTCCGGTTTTAGCAGCAAGTGCCTTGCTTTCGGCTTCTTCGCCTTCAATAAGATTAATGCCCATTTCAGATAATTGAGCCATGGTATCTTCAATTTTTTCCGATGAAACTTCGGAAGATGCCATAACCTTGTTAAGCTCATCCATGGTGACAAAACCCTTTGATTTTGCCAGTTTAATCATTCTTTGTACCGCGCCATCGGATAAATCCAATAGGGGGCGTTCGGTGGTATCAGTAGTTGAAATCGGTGTTGCGGCTTTCGCCATGTTGCTATTTCGAGCCAAAAGTTGTTGCCTTTGGATCGACCCTGTGCTGGTGACGGGTCATATACCCATCACAAAAAAGAAACTAGAAGGTTGCCCTTCTCACTCGCTGCGGTCACGATCCTGAACCTGCCTGGCAACAGCTATCTGTTGCAATGCATCCGGGTCGTCACCCATCAGGCTTTCGAGCAATCTGGCTTCCAACGCCGCGTGTTCTTCTTTCGCGCCGGCGCGTGCATTTAGCTCATCAGCCATGGTCAACCACAGTTTTTCCGGATCTTCACCCTCGGGCATTTTTATGCCTGCGGTTGAAGTTTCCAGAAGCTGTAACTGATCTGCCAATTTTACACGAGTTAAATGGCTAGTGATTGCGGCCCTGTCAACACTTGGCTGCTCTATCCACAAGTCTAAAATTGCGTTGCGCAGTGAATTTAATCCCGGATCATCAAGATACAATGAAGAAAATGCTTCATCCAAAGTGTTTAACAGGGATGGCTTTTGCAGTATCCAGCTTACCAGAACTCGTTGTTCTGATTGACCTTTTCTCCCAGAGCGTACTTTGCGCCGCAGTTCGTTTGAGGGCTTTCCGTGAGCTGTTGATTTCCAGTTTGGCCCGGTTTTCGATTTTGCAAATTTTTTCGCTATTCTTGCAAATAATTCCTGGCGATACAGGCCTGCCAGCTCTTTGTGTTTTATCTGATCTGTAATTTGTCGTAAACGCGCCGAAAGTCCGGCGCGCTGCTCAGGTGTATCTAAGGGTTGTAAGTTCCATTCACGATGCCAAAGCACGTCAACCATGGGTTCTGCCCGATGTAATATATCTTCCATGGCAGCAAGGCCTTTCTCCTTGATCAAATCATCAGGATCAAGTCCTTCCGGGAGCCATGCAAAGTTAATGGTTTTTCCCGGCTCTATGATTGGCAAAGCGCGATCCAACGCCCGATAAGCTGCGCGTTTTCCTGCGGCATCTCCATCAAAACAGAGAATTGGCTCAGGGCCTACTCGCCACAATAAGGCCATTTGTTCTTCAGTAAGTGCTGTGCCCAACGGAGCAACCGCATGGCCAAACCCGGCTTTGGCCAGAGCGATGACATCCATATATCCTTCTGCAACTATTAAGCCGTTGAGTTTGTTTTGTGCGGCAGCTTTCCTAGCCTCGGCGTAGCGGTACAAGGTATTGCCCTTGTGAAACAGGCCAGTTTCAGGAGAGTTAAGATATTTGGCCTTGGCATCTCGTGCCAGTGCCCGTGCTCCAAATGCTATTGCTCGCCCGCGAATGTCAGCTATGGGAAACATTATGCGGTCGCGAAACCTGTCGAATGCAGGCCCGCCATCATCTGGCTTAATAAGCAATCCGGCTTCAATCAATTCGGCAGGTTTGGCACCCAAAGCTACCAAATGATCTTTTAAGCCCGTTCGCAATGATGGTGAATAGCCAAGGCCAAATTCAGCCCAGTCAGCTTCGCTTAAATTCCGCCCTTGCAAGTATTTGCGTGCATGGCGGCCACGTACACGGGTCAGCTCCGCAGCATAATAACGCGCAGCCTCTGCTACCCAATCTCGCAGGCTGTTACGTATTTTGGAACGTTCAGCCTCTTTTGGGTCGGCCACAGGCATGGCCATACCAGCTTCAGCAGCAAGCCGCTCAACAGCTTCAACAAAGGACAAACCTTCTGTTTCCTGAAGGAATGAGATTATATCTCCGTGTTTTCCTGAGGAAAAACAATGATAAAAGCCTTTTTCGTCATTGACAAAAAAGCTTGGGGTTTTTTCCTTATTAAACGGGGAAAGGCCAGCAAATTCCCGGCCCTGCCGACGCAGCTTCACAGAGCGCCCGATCACATCAGAGGGGCGCAGCCTGCTTTTAAGCTCATCCAGAAATTCTTCACCAAAACGCATTTGTATCCACCAGATGCCAGGATAGCCTGAAGGCTGGCAAAGGAAAAGCAGGTTTTACGCCTAATGATGAATTATGACCCCTCAAAATTACCCAATGTCACAAGAATCAGCTAAACAATCATGATTCTAAGAATTGAGACTTACACGATGAAAAACTATCTTGATCTGCTTGCTAATGTCTGTGCCAATGGCATTGTGCGCGATGATCGCACAGGAACTGGTACCAAGGGAGTATTTGGCCGCCAGATGCATTTTGATCTGGAAGAGGGTTTTCCGGTTCTTACCACCAAGAAACTTCATCTTCGCTCGATCATTATAGAATTACTTTGGTTTTTAACCGGCGATACCAATATCAGTTTTTTGCAAGAAAATGGCGTGCGGATATGGGATGAGTGGGCTGATGAAAATGGCGACCTTGGCCCGGTATATGGCAAGCAATGGCGCAAATGGGAAACCGCTGATGGCCGGGTGATTGACCAGATATCTAACGTGATTGAGCAGATAAAAACCAACCCCAATTCAAGAAGGCATATTGTAACTGCGTGGAATCCTGCTGAGGTGGATAAGATGGCTTTGCCGCCATGTCACTGCCTGTTTCAGTTTTTTGTAGCTGATGGGAAATTGTCATGTCAGCTTTATCAGCGCTCGGCTGATATTTTTCTGGGGGTTCCGTTTAACATTGCCTCTTATGCGCTGTTGACCATGATGGTAGCGCAAGTGACCGGATTAAAGCCGGGTGAATTCATTCACAGCTTTGGCGATTTGCATTTATATCTTAATCATCAAGAACAAGCCGCCTTGCAATTGAGCCGAACTCCGGGACCATTGCCAAAAATGCGGATCAATCCGGATATTACCTGTATTTTTGATTTTTCACTGGATGACTTTGAACTGGTTGGTTATGAGCCGCAGGATCATATCGCAGCAAAAGTAGCAGTTTAGGCGTGGGGTCTTTATCATCGCCTTTATAAGGCACAATCAAATGGTTTGTGCTGTCTTACCTGACAGTTTTTCGTTTTTTCGTATTATCATGGCAATTACTATGGCGCCAACCATTTTACCGATTATTGACATGATGACATTGGCTATGGTGAAGAAGCCAGCACCGGCCAAGAATACCACGCTGTCAATCGGTGCCGCGATAAGGCTGGACAAAAATACCCGTGTTGATAGGCGAAATTTTGTAAAGGTGAATAATATCCAGTCCACCAGTTCGGAAATTGCAAATGCAGCTCCGGATGCCAGCGCCAGTTTTGGCCCGGCCAGAACTACAGTAATTGCCAAGGCGATCATCATGGCTATTAAGACCTTATGACCTATTTCGCGTTGGGCAAAGTCACGTACCACCAATATCAGCCCGGTAATAATTGTTACCGGGTTAAATGCCCAGGCACCAAACAGCTCGATATTGGGAGCCCATGTAAATGACCAGTTTACAAACGGGATCAGGGCCACATAGACAAGTGTCCATTTTAATGAAAATAATTTGTAATCCACCGCCAATTACCTTGGAATAATTTTCAAACCCTCTGTATACATACGCCTTATGAAATCCAAAGCCAAACTTTCCATGATTGTTGCTGTCGCCAGAAATGGAGTGATTGGAAAGGATGGTGATATGCCGTGGCGCCTAGCTTCTGATATGGCGCATTTTAAGCGTGTTACCAGTACAAAACCGGTTTTAATGGGGCGGAAAACCTGGGAAAGCCTGTTTGTAAGGCCATTGCCCGGCCGCGATAATCTGGTGTTAAGCCGTAATGCGAAATACGATGCCCCCGGTGCTCTGGTGTTTAGCGATATGTCTAAGATGATTGAGCACGCCAAATCTTTGAACAGCGATGAAGCCATTATTATCGGCGGGGAAGCCTTATATCGTGCGGCCTTGCCCTTTTGTGACCGGATTTATTTAAGCCGGGTTGATGCCGCCCCACAAGGAGATACTTTTTTTCCAGAACTGGACGAGAAAACCTGGGCTTTGATGCAGGAAAACTCATATCCGGCTAGTGACAGGGACGATCACGCATTTGTCACACAGGTGTTTGAGCGGCGTTGAGTTCCTTCAAAATATTTTTGTTTTCAGCCTGTATCTATTCAAATCTCGGCCAGTATCGTATTGGCCAGTCCGGAAAATACTTTGCCCAAGGGGCTGTCCTGATCAGTTGCAGCAGGCTTTCCGGCATCGGAGCTTTCACGCAATACCGGATCCAGAGGGATTTCACCCAAATAATTGGTTTTTAGCTCTTCTGCCACGCGCTTTGCGCCGCCTTTGCCAAATATATCAATGCGCTCACCGGTTTTAGGGTGAGTGAAGCCGGACATATTTTCAATAACGCCAAGTACCGGAACTTGAGCCTTTTTGAACATGTTAACGCCACGCCGTACATCGGCCAGTGCAACTTCCTGCGGGGTTGCAGCAATCAGCGCTCCGGCCAGTTTTACCGTTTGCACAAGGGTAAGCTGTGCATCTCCCGTGCCCGGCGGCATATCCACTATCAACACATCCAGATCGCCCCATTCACAATCAGCAAACATTTGTTGCAATGCGCCAATAATCATTGGCCCGCGCCAGATGACGGCTTGCCCGTCGCTGACCATGAATCCCATAGACAGAACTTTTACGCCATGAGCCATTAGCGGGATGATTTTGTTGTTTTCATTGAGTTTAGGCTTTTGACCAACAAGGCCGAACAGGATTGGAGCTGATGGCCCGTAAATATCCGCATCCATCAACCCTACCTTTTTGCCCTGTTTTGCCAGCGCCACTGCCAGATTGGCGGCAATGGTGGATTTGCCAACCCCGCCCTTGCCAGACGCAACAGCAATCACGGCGCCAACACCGGGTAAGGCATTGGGGGTGGGCGGTGGCGGTGTGCCGTGACCACCGGACATGGGTGGTCTTTTTTGTTGTCTCGCACCGGCAGGCGGATTTTGTGGAGTTTCATTGTGTGACGTAAGTACGGCAGTCACCGCGTTAATACCGCGAACCTTGCGAACGGCAGTTTCAGCCTTTTCTCGAATCATTTCCATTTTCTCGGCCATTTCGCGGCTGGTCTGGATGGCAAAACCGGCTCGATCGTCCTTAACGGTGAGCCCCTGAACTATCCCTGCGCTTATAATATCCTTGCCAGAAGCAGGGTCTTTGATTTTGCTGAGTGCTTTTTGGACGTTTTTTGTCAATTTTTCTGTCATTTTGTACTTCAATGCTTGCCTTTGGTTTCGTCTATCGCCACATATCGTGCTAGTATACGCATGATTCAAGGAGAAAGAGATATAATATGGCTTGGAATAACCAGCAAAACGGAGATGGCAAAGGCCCGTGGGGACAAAAACCCGGAGATGGCAAGGGCCCGTGGGGCTCTGGCGGCCCCGGTGGTGGTGGCGAAGACCCCATTGATGTAGATGAGATGATGCGTAATCTGCAAAACCGGTTTGGCGGCATTTTTGGCAAAGGTGGCGGCAAAGGTAAAGGCGGCGGTCGACTGGGCGGTTTCGGAATCGGAGTGTTTTTGATTCTGGCTGCACTGTTTTGGGTCGCCATGCCTGGATCTGGCTGGTATGTTGCTGAGGCCGACGAAGAAGGTGTTATCTTGCGTTTTGGGGCGTATACCCGCACCGAGCCTCCGGGCTTTCACCTGAAATTGCCTGTACCGTTTGAGCGGGTTCTAAAACCCAAAGTAACGGTGGCTCATCAAATTGATATTGGTATTGTTAGTGCAAATTCTCGTCGTGCGGCATCTGCTGACAGCCTTATGCTGACCGGAGATGAAAACATTGTGGAGCTTGGTTTTTCAGTATTTTGGCAAATCAAGGAGGCTCCAGATTATTTGTTTAATGTGGAGGACCCCGAAACCACTTTGAGGGCTGTAGCCGAAAGTTCAATGCGTGAGATAGTTGGTAAAAACAAGCTACAGGATATTATTACCGAACGTCGCGGACAAATTGAAGAAGAAGCTCGTGAAAACATTCAAGAAATCATGGATGAATATGGTGCAGGCATGCAGGTTACGCAGGTTCAGATTGCCAGATCACAGGCTCCTGGACAGGTAAATGACGCATTCCGCGATGTGGTGAACGCGGCACAGGACAAGGAAGGGACAATCAATAAGGCAATTGCCTACCGTAATGATAAGGTTCCAAAAGCACGAGGTGATGCCCAGCGTCTGGTACAAGAAGCCGAAGCATATCGTGAGGCCAGAGTGGCAGAGGCCAAGGGTGAGGCCGAAAGGTTCTCGCTGGTTTACAAGGAATACAAGCTGGCACCAGAGGTTACGCGCCAGCGCATGTATCTGGAGACTATGGAGCAGGTATTGGAGAAGTCTGATAAAATTCTACTTGATCCGGACGGATCCGGTGGTGTGGTTCCATACCTGCCGCTTAATGAGTTAACTCGTAAAGGTAAGGGACAATAATTATGAGACGTTTCACTTTACCGATTGTAATCTTTATTATTTTCATTGGCAGTTTGCTGGCCAATACGGTGGCTTTTTCCGTTGATCAGCGTCAGCAGGCTCTGGTTTTGCGCTTTGGTAAAATTGTCGATGTAAAACACGCCTGGGGAAGCGATGAGCAACCCGGGTTAAAGTTCAAAATGCCATGGGACAATGTGGTGTTTTTTGA
Source organism: Robiginitomaculum sp. (assembly GCA_027071965.1). Classification (GTDB taxonomy): domain Bacteria; phylum Pseudomonadota; class Alphaproteobacteria; order Caulobacterales; family Maricaulaceae; genus Robiginitomaculum_B. Next base: position 18,214 of record JALSYJ010000044.1, read on the forward strand.
TCGCCGTAATTTAATGCTGGATGCGCCGGCCAAGCAGATATTGGCTTCTGATCAGGAATGGTTGGTTGTTGATGTCTTTGCCAGATACCGGATTGCAGATCCCTTACTGTTTTATCAGCGTGTGACTACTACCCGTGGTGCTGAAATGCGGATGACCCCGTTTCTGGAAGCCTCAGTCAAAAGCGTGCTTGGCAGCCAGAACTCCACTGAAATCGTATCCGGACACCGTGCGGAACTCATGAATAGTATTCGTGATCAGCTTGAGTCTCAAACCAAGGATGCCAATTTAGGCGTAGAGATCATTGATGTAAAAATTCGTCGTGCAGACCTGCCAGCAGAAAATGCTGACAAGGTGTTCTTGCGAATGATTACAGAACGCCAGCAAGAATCAGCAAAAATTCGCGCTGAAGGTGAGGAACAGGCATTGGAATTGCGGGCGAAAGCTGATCGTGAAGTTCGGGTTATTTTGGCTAATGCCAAGGAGCAGAGCTCGAAAATTCGTGGTGCCGGTGATGCTGAGCGTAATGAAATTTATGCCAAGGCCTATAGCCAGGATCCGGAGTTTTTTGCGTTCTATCGTTCAATGGAAGCCTATGAAAAAGCATTGGCCAATGGCCAGACCTCAATGGTGCTCTCTCCGGATAGTGAATTTTTCCGCTATTTCGGAAGCTTAAAAGGAAAATAACCAGAGCAATATTCTGACAAGTAAAGAGCCGCCCCCGCTTGTTGGCAGGGGCGGTTTTTTGTGAGAGCTTTACTGTGCTGGGGGGCAGGGTTCTGATCCTAAATTTGCTCAAAAATAAGTCTGTCCTTAAATTAACTTTACGTCACGTTATCGTTAAGTATGGTTGCGCCATGCACCATCAAGGGGAAAATAGATGAAAAAACGTATTTTGCTGAGCCTGTTGGCCTCGGTTAGTCTGATTGCCTGTCAGGCAGAAACTTCAGGTAATTCAGAAAATGAGAATGAAACCGAATCAAAGGTAGTATCTGAAATGGCTCTGCCGACGGGGGTTACCCTCATAGAAACAGTTACCAAACAAGACGGCGAAATAGCTATTCCTTACAGCAAGTACAAGTTAGACAATGGTTTAACTGTGGTTCTGCACGAAGATCGTTCTGATCCGTTGGTGCATGTTGATGTGACCTATCATGTGGGTTCCGCTCGTGAGGAAGTCGGCAAATCAGGATTTGCGCATTTCTTTGAGCATATGATGTTTCAAGGTTCAGAAAATGTTGGTGATGAACAGCATTTCAAAATCATCTCCGCAGCCGGTGGCACCTTAAATGGTACCACCAACACTGATCGCACGAATTATTTTGAGACGGTTCCCAATAACCAGTTGGAAAAAATGCTGTGGCTGGAGGCTGATCGCATGGGCTTTTTGCTTGATGCGGTAACTCAGGAGAAATTTGAGGTTCAGCGGGAAACGGTAAAAAATGAACGCGGACAGCGCATGGACAATCGCCCCTATGGTCTTTTGCGTGAGCGGGTTAATGAGGCCATGTTTCCTGAAGGCCACCCTTATTCATGGCAGGTCATTGGCTATCTGG
>JALSYJ010000045.1 GCA_027071965.1 Robiginitomaculum sp.
GATCTTTGTCCAGTCCGCCACCGCCATATTCGCGGGGCCACTCAGGCGCTGTCCAGCCCTTTGCTGCCATCGCGTCCAGCCAGTTTTTCTGATCTTCGCTGACGAATTTTGCATTGCGCCCGCCCCAGCAGGCATCGGCCTCCGAGCGCATCGGCGTACGCATGGATTTGGGGCAGTTTTCCTCCAGCCATTGCCGGGTTTGTTGTCGAAAATCTTCTAAATCAGTCATCCTAAATCCTGTTACGCTGTAAAACCAGTCGGCAGTAATTGCCAAGGCTCTTCACCCCGCCGGCAAAATCGGCAAATGCCGGGTTTTTGCTCTGTCCGTGATAAAACCGAAAATAAATCTGTTGAATAATTACTGCCAGGCGCCAAATGCCATAGGTGTAGTAAAAGATAAAATCACCGCAATCCATGCCGGTTTTTTGCGCATAATATTCCAAGGCCTGCTGTCTGCTGAACATGCCGGGGGCAAAACTTGGTTGTTTGGCCAACATGCGCATGGCCAAAGGGTCATCACTTTGTGTCCAATAGGCCAGGGTATTGCCAACATCCATTAACGGATCACCAAGCGCCGCTATTTCCCAATCCAGAACTGCGTTCACCTGAAACGGGTTTTTACGGTCCAAAATCATATTGTCGATACGAAAATCACCATGCAGAATAGAGCAACGCCCGGTTTCAGGTGGAATATTATCCAAAAGCCACTTACGCACGTCGGAAAACTCCTCCACATCCGGGGTTCTGGCTCGTTCAAACCGCCGCTCCCAGCCCTCAATCTGGCGGGTGACATAGCCCGCAGGCTTGCCAAAATCCGTCAGCCCAACCGCATCAACATCCAATTGGTGCAAAGCTGCCAATAAATCAAAAAAGGTTCGGCATAATCTGGAATTTTCTTCCTCACCCCAGCCCAATTCAGGGGGGATTTGCGACTGAATTAGTAACCCGTCCACCCGTTCCATCACATAGAACGGCGCACCCAGCACCTCTTCATCATCACAATACAACAGGCATGCCGGCACAGGAAAATGACCGTTTAACGCCTGCATAATGCGAAATTCCCGCCCCATATCATGACCGCTTTTTGGTTTGGCTCCTGATGGCGGCCGACGCAAAACCAGTGCCCGGTCAGGAAATTCGAGCAAATAAGTAAGATTGGATGCACCAGAAGGAAACTGCCGGATTTTGGGAATACCTGCCAATCCGGGGATTTTACCTCTTAGATATTTGCCGACTGTCTGCGCATCCAGTTCCTCACCAACACGCACGGCAATTGTCGTGTTTTCACCGCTCAAAGCAGATATCCCCCGTCAATAGTAATTTGTGAGCCGGTGGTGTAACTGGCGGCATCAGAGGCAAGATAAAGCACAGCCCCCACCATTTCATCAGGTTGTGCCATTCGGTTCATGGGCACATTTCCTTTCAACAGGCCATCCAGTGCTTTTTCATCCTGTTTGAAAACAGCCGTCATTTTCGTATCGGTAAACCCGGGAAGAATTGAATTACATCTGATGCCGTCGCCTGCATATTCCTTGGCAAATGAATTGCTAAGAGAGACCAAAGCTGCCTTGGTTATCGAATAAACACCCTGCCATTGGCCGGGCACTATCGAATTTATTGAGGCAATATTTATGATCGAGCCGCCGCCGGCTTTACGCATTAACTCAACCGCACCGGCACTAAGGTAAAACGGGCCTTTTAAGTTGACATCCATGGTTTTGTCAAACGCCCATTCCGGGGTTTCGGCTACCGGCCCGTAATAGGGATTGGTGGCACCATTATTTACCAGAATATCCAGTTTTGCGTGCTTGGATTTCACATGCTCCAACAGGGATGAAATAGATGCCATTTCACCAGCATGACAAATATGTGCCTCGGCACTGCCGCCGGTTTTTACAATTTCATCTGCAACCTTCTGGCAGGTTTCAAGTTTTCTCGACGTACAAATAACATGGGCCCCGGCCTGTGCCAGCCCAAAGGCAATAGCCTCTCCTATGCCCCTGGAGGCACCGTTTACCAACGCAATCTTGCCCGTAAGATCAAATTTTTCCTGCACCATCCCCGCCCTGTCCTGTATTTTATCCGGTTACACTCTACCCGTATTAGAACCGGGAGCAACCGCTTTATGAAAGTGTTTTAGTATCTAAACAAGCTTTTACTATATGAACAAATGTGGACAAATATCTTGTTTGCCGATCCAAATCTCGCGCAAACTGGTAAGTGTCTGCAGATTTATTGCTTTTTTTTAAGAAAGAGACGCTTTTTACTGTTTGATCCTGTTGACAAGGCTAAGAGGAAACGCACTAAAGGACAATTGAAACAGGCGCAAGAAAGGGAGCCGTGTACCATGAAACCACTAGATAAAATCACAGCTCTGATTACCGGAAGCTCCAGAGGCATGGGATCAGCAATCGCCCGCAAATGCGTCGAGCATGGCGCCAGAGTTATTCTGCATTATGGACAGAACCATGCAGCGATCGAACAATTGCAGGACGAACTGGGCCCAGCGGTACTTGGTACACTTAGCGTCGATTTATCCTGCCCCGGAGCTGGCCATGAACTGTGGCGCAAGGCATCAGATATATCTGCTGATATCAATGCGCTGGTAAACAATGCCGGAACCGCTATTTCCATTCCTTTTTCTGCTGATGATGCTCAATGGCAAGACGGCTGGATAAAGACCATGGCGGTCAACCTGCAATCACCTGCTGAATTATGTCAAGGGGCCGTAAACTCCTTTGCCCAAGCTGGTGGCGGACGGATTGTTAACATTGCCTCGCGCGCAGGACAGCGTGGTGATCATATGGATTTTGCAGCCTATGCTGCTTCCAAAGGCGCGCTAATTGCTCTTACCCAGACCATTGCCAAGGGTGCGGCCAGACAAAATATCTCTGCCTATTCCATTGCTCCGGGCTGGGTGGATACGGATATGGCTCCAAGCGACCCGCAAGTGCGCGCCGCCGCTATGGATGAAATTCCACTGGGTAGATTTGCTGATCCGCAGGAAGTTGCCGCACTGGTGGCGTTCTTGCTCTCTGACGGGTGCCGCTCTTCTTCAGGGGCTACCTTTGATGTAAATGGCGCATCATATTTACGCTAAACAGCAGAAAATTTGACCGACGAAACTGACTCTTTGCCGGACGTACGGTTTGTCCTTGCGGCCGGCGTGGGAGCGCGTTGGTGCTATTTTCAACGTAGTGGCTGCGGTTTTGCAGGGCATAACAGCCGGAGCCACCGGGCAATTGTATCCCGTTCACTAGTTATTTATGCTTGCTGCTGACCTCTTCATCGTCTTTCATTACAATATAGATAGCCGGGATTACCAGCACTGTGAGCAGGGTTGAGGAGGCAAGACCAAATAGCAGGGAAATAGCAAGACCCTGAAAAATAGGATCTGTCAAAATCACTGCCGCACCAATTATTGCTGCCAAAGCAGTAAGCATGATTGGTTTGAAGCGGATAGCTCCGGCCTTTAGCAGGGTTTGGAGCAGAGTATCTCCTTGCCTGTGCTGATGGCGAATAAAATCCACCAACAAAATTGAGTTTCGAACAATAATCCCGGCCAGAGCAATAAACCCGATCATTGAGGTTGCAGAAAACGGGGCGCCAAAAAGCCAATGGCCAAACATGATCCCGATCAGGGTAAGTGGCACTGGAATAAGGATAACCAATGGCACCCGAAATGAGCCAAATTGCCCTACTACCAGAAAATAAATTCCCAATATGGCGATCATAAATGCCCCACCCATATCGCGAAAGGTGACAAAGGTTATTTCCCACTCACCATCCCACAAGAACGAAACCTTGCTTTCGTCTTCGGGTTGGCCATAAAGGCGAATATCCGGCGTTTCTGCACCGGTTATCTGGCTCCAGTCATATGCCTCTACGGCTTTACCAATAGCTGCCATGCCATATATCGGGGCTTCAAACTGTCCTGCCAGTTCGCCCATGACCATTTCTGCAAATCGTCCATTTCTCCTGAAAATAGATGGCTCGCTGATCTCGGTTTCAAATTTCACCACATCACCCAGCTCAACCACCGAGCGCTCGCCGGGAATGGCATTTGCCGGAATTGGTGTGGTGGCGAGTCGCTCACCGGGGGTCAGCTTTGAATTGGGCTGTGCAATAATGATTTTAGCAGGGTAGCGACCATCACCGCGATGCGAATAGCCAACAGCCTTGCCATTTAGCAGAATATCCACGGTGGAATAGACATCACTTTGCTCTACCTTGAAAAACTCAAGACTGTCCTGATCAATGCGAATGCGGATCTTTGGTGCCGGCTGGCCCAGCGTATCGTCGGTATCTACTACAAACGGGATTGAGTCAAAAATTCCCCTCAAAGCTTTGGCTGCCTCGCGTCGTGTCTTGGCATCAGGGCCATAAACCTCGGCGAGCAAGGTGGAAATGACTGGCGGGCCTGGCGGGATTTCCACCACTTTGAGGCTGGCCCCTTTCGGCAAGGTAACGGATTTCAGCAATTCTCTGGCTTCAAGGGCAATGGCGTGACTGGTGCGTTTGCGATGGTCTTTTTCTTCTAGATTTACCTGCAAATCGCCAAGTTCCGGCTGTTTGCGCAAATAATAATGGCGCACCAGACCGTTAAAGTTAAACGGGGCCGCAGTTCCGGCATAGGATTGGATGGAGGTAACCTCTTCGATCTGCGCCAGTTTTGAGACCAATTCTCCTAAAACGCGGTTGGTCTGCAAAGTGGAAGAGCCTTCGGGCATGTCCAGAACCACCTGAAACTCGGATTTATTGTCAAAAGGCAGCAATTTGACAGTTACGGTATTGGTGACAAATAACAGGGTAGATGCTGCCGTTAAAACGCCAATTGTAATCAAAAATATCCAGGAGGTGCGTCTGGAGCTCAATATAGGTGTGGCAATTTTCCGGTAGGTGGTTCCCAGCCAGCCCTCTTGCTCATGGCCAGAAGCCGAAGTCGGCTTGTTTTCGGCTACTTTGCGCATTAGCCACGGAGTAATGGTCATGGCTACAAAAAATGAGAAAAACATCGCTGCCGATGCATTGATCGGGATCGGAGCCATATACGGTCCCATCAATCCTGATACGAATAACATTGGCAGCAGTGCTGCTATGACGGTTAATGTGGCGATAATGGTTGGATTGCCCACCTCGGCCACAGCTTCGATGGCCGCGGTTCTTCGTGAGCGGCCATCATTCATTGCCCAGTGT
>JALSYJ010000046.1 GCA_027071965.1 Robiginitomaculum sp.
TTTTTGGACCGAAGCCGCCCTGTTTGCCGAAGCTGGGCTCCCGGCCTTTGTGTTTGGCCCCGGCAATATTGCGCAGGCTCATGCGGTGGATGAGTGGGTGAGTATGGAGCAATTACAAATTGCTACTGAAGTGTTTTGCAAGGTGTTTGAGCAAAATGGCTGATCAAGATACAAATCACAGTGAAACCCGGCAGGTAGTTAGAGAACTGCTCGGAGCCATGACCGAAGGCCGGGAAGTGCGAGCATGGTTAAAACAATTTGGCAGGCTTGAGCGCAGCCGTTTTGCAATTATCAAAATTGGCGGTGGAACCTTACGTGATGAATTGCCGACCATTTGCTCCAGCCTGGCTTTTTTGCAAAAGCTGGGCTTGTGTCCGATCGTGGTGCATGGCGGGGGGCCGCAAATAGACGCGGCACTGGCCCGGGCCGGAGCTAAGACCCGTCGCAATAACGGTTTGCGGGTTACTGATAATCGGGCCATGCCAATAGTATCAGCAGCTTTGCGTGCCTGTAGTCTGGATTTTATTTCTACTTTGAATGCTTATGGAGTTCGCGCTGGATTTTGCCCGGCAGAGCTGGTTACGGCCAAATTGGTGGATGAGGAGAATCTGGGACGGGTTGGAACTCCTGTGCAAATTGACCTAAAATCAATATCTAAAATTACCAAACGCGGGGAACTTCCAATACTTAGCAGTATCGCCATTGCCGAAGATGGCGGTGAGGTAAATATCAATGCTGATGCACTGGTTCGGCAATTGGCTGTTGGTTTACGGCCACAGAAAATCATTTTTCTGACTCCAGCCGGAGCAATTTTAGATGCTGATCAGCAGCGTATCTCGGTGATTCATCTAACCAGTGAATATAATGAGCTAATGACGCATGACTGGTTACAGGGCGGCATGAAGTTAAAGGTTCAGCAAATCAGCGAAATGCTGGCGGAATTGCCGCTTACGGCTTCGGCGGCTATCACTCGGCCTGATGCGTTAATCAAGGAATTGTTCACCCATAGCGGTTCCGGCACCTTGATCCGCAAGGGCGAAATGATTGAGGTAAAGCGGCAAAAATCTGAACTGGATGGGGGTAAGGTCTGCCAGTTGATCGAACAGGCATTTGGGCGCAGGCTCGCTTTGGGATATTGGCATGATATGGAATTGGACTTTGCGGTGGCATCCGACAGCAATCGGGCTATTGCTATGGTGACCCGGCAAAACGGCCTGCTGTATCTTGATAAATTTGCGGTACTCGAAGAAGCCAGAGGTGAGGGGCTTGGTGCTGCTGTCTGGAAGGAATTGCGTGCTCAGGCCCCAAATATGTTCTGGCGCTCTAGGGTGGGCAATCCGGTGAACCAGTTTTATTTTGCCGAAGCCGATGGCAGTGCCAGAATGGGAATGTGGCAGGTGTTCTGGATTGGGGAAATAAACTGGCCCGATCTGGCAAACCATGTGGCGCACATTGCGGGCCTGCCTGATGCCTTTTTGGGGGAAGAGACCTGTGAGGGGGAGAAGCCGTGAGCCCCTTGCAAATAGGATTGGTCGGGGGCCGTGGTTTTGTTGGTGCGGAACTTATCGCCTTATTAAAAGATAGCCCGCATATGCAGCTTGCCTTTGCCTCCTCCTCAAGCAAGGTCAATGAACCAATACCAAACTCCAATATGGAATATATTTCCTTGCAGCCCTCGCAGATAAGCAAGTTTAAGGATATTGATGCCTTGGTGCTGGCGCTTCCCAATGGACAGGCCCGGCACTGGGTAAGAGAAGTTGAGCTGGCTGGTCTGGATTTATGCATTCTTGATATTAGTGCTGATTACCGGTTTTGCGATGATTGGGTTTATGGCCTGCCGGAGATCAATAATCAGCATATCAGGAAGGCAAAGCGCATTTCCAACCCGGGCTGTTATGCAACGGCGGCACAGTTGGCGCTGTTTGCCTTGCGAGATATTCTGGCATTGCCACCTGTGATATTTGGCGTTTCCGGCTATTCAGGCGCTGGCGCCACCCCAAATCCGCGCAATGATCCCAAAAACCTGAAAGATAATTTATTACCCTATACTTTAAGCGACCATATTCATGAGCGCGAAATCAGTCTCCATTTGGGGCAACAGGTAAGGTTCAGCCCCCATGTTGCATCATTTTTCCGGGGCCTGTCTTTGACCATTCATATGGACTTTGCCCAAAGTCAGGATGGGGAAGAATTAAGGGCAAGGCTGGAAGAATTTTACCAAGAATCTGAACTGGTTAAAATAACCAGAGAAATCCCAAAAGTTGCAGATGTTGCATATTCACCCAATGCAGTAATAGGTGGCCTTGATGTTAGCAAGGATGGCCGGCATGGTGTTGTGGTTTCGGTATTGGATAATTTGCTAAAGGGCGCAGCCTCACAGGCCATGCAGAATTTGGAACTGGCATTGTTGAAAGCTTAGGGCCCGACCTGGAGAGCATTTCTGAATGAGAATGAACTAAAATATGCTTTATCTTTGTTTATCGCGTATTTGGCCGCAAAACCGCGCTCAAGTAGCGAAGCGATAGGACACAGAAGAGCTTCCCACTTTTGCTAAAAATGCAAATCTTTATCTGTCGCATTTTTGGCCGCAAAACCGGTTCCCACTTTTGCTAAAAATGCAAATCTTTATCTGTCGCATTTTTGGCCGCAAAACCGGTTCCCACTTTTGCTAAAAATGCTTCTAGCCCCCGTAAATAACTTCGGGTAGCCAGGTTGCAATTTGCGGGAACAGCGCCACCAGCGCCATCACAATAATCTGGATTGCAACAAAAGGGATCACACCTTTGTAGATATGAGTGGTGTTTATCTGTTCAGGAGCAACTCCGCGCAGATAAAACAGGGCAAATCCGAACGGGGGGGTTAAAAAACTGGTTTGCAGATTGATTGCCATCATTACGCCCAGCCATATGGGGTCGACACCCATTTGCAACAATACCGGCCCGACTATTGGCACCACCACAAATGTAATTTCGATAAAGTCCAGAAAAAAGCCAAGGGCAAACATCAAGGCCATAACCAGTAAAATAGCCCCGGTAGTGCCAAGTCCGCTTTGAGTTAGAAACTCAGCTACAGTTTCATCACCACCAAGCCCCTTGAATACTAAGGAGAACATGGTTGCTCCAATCAGTATCACAAAAACCATTGATGATATTTCAGCGGTTTTGCGGCACACTCCGTGCACAATTTTTGAAGGCCACAGACAATAAAGGGCCGAAGCTATGCCCAAAGCACCAATGGCACCAAGGATAAGACCCAGCCAAATACCAGCACTTTCAATGCCTGTGTTCTGATCCCGGCCAATACGAAGGTCAACAAGTTGACTAAGCGCCAACAGCGCCACCAAAGCTGCGGTTCCAGCCATAATAAATATTTTGGCCTTATTACCAGGTTCTGCCAGCCGATGCCCGGCCAGCAAGGTTGCTCCGAGTGCGCCAAGGGCAGCAGCATCAGTGGCAGTAGCAATGCCGCTTAAAATTGAACCCAATACAGCAAATATCAATACCAGTGGTGCAAACAATACTGAGATTATTTCTAAAAATGAGGTGCCAGCGCCTTCTTCGGCTGGAATGGCCGGAGCGCTTTTAGGGTTGATGATGGCAATAAAAATCACCCAGCAAATATAAAGCGCGACCAATAACAGGCCCGGCAATAATGCACCGGCAAATAAATCACCTACGGAAATGGTTTTTGGCGAAAACAGACCCTGTGCGCGCTGGGCACTGGCATAGGCATTGGACATGACATCACCAAGCAGCACCAAAACAATGGAAGGCGGGATGATTTGTCCCAAAGTGCCAGATGCGGCAATGCTTCCGGTTGCAAGTTCTGCTGAATATCCGCGTTTTAACATGGTGGGTAAGGCAAGCAGACCCATGGTAACTACGGTTGCGCCAACAATACCAGTAGAGGCAGCCAGCAGGGCACCGACCAAAACCACGGAAATACCCAGGCCGCCGCGCAATGTTCCAAACAAACGGCCCATGGTTTCCAGTAATTCTTCGGCAATTTTGCTGCGTTCCAGCATAACTCCCATAAATACAAATAATGGCACAGCCACCAGAACCTGACGTGTCATTACACCGCCGTAAATCCGGCTTGGAAAGGCGCGCAATAATGCTTCGTCAAATTGCCCGGTAGCAATGCCAATGCCCGCAAAGACTAGGGCTATTCCGGCCAGAGTGAACGCAACCGGGTATCCGGATAGCAATGCCAATACGGCTATTGCAAACATCAGCAAGTCCAGATTCTGCACCAGAAAATCCAGCATGTCAGATCATCTCCACATGGGTTTTTGCAGCAATCATCGGATGTCCGGTCAATTGCAATATGGCGCGCAATACCTGTGCGGAGGCCTGCAGTAACATCAAAACTGCAAATGCCGGGATTGCAGATTTCAACAGGAATACCAGATGCAGTCCATCAGCCTCAGGGGAGCCTTCGAGAAACTTCCACGCCTGAGCAACATAACCATGAGAAAAAACCAGAATAAGCAGGCACACCGGGATCAGGAACACTAATGACCCTAGCAGATCCACAATGGTTTTTTGGGTCAGGCTCAGTCGTCCAAACACAACATCAACCCGCACATGGCCATCATGTAACAGGGTTCCACCAGCAGCAAACAGGAACAGGCCTGCATGCAGGTAAATCACCGCTTCTTGGCCCTTTAGGGACCCAAGACCAAACACATAGCGACCGACTACCAACAAGGCTGTGAGCAAAACCATGACCAGAGCAAACCATTTTACCAGCTCAATCAAGGCCTCACAGAAACTGTCTGTTAGCTTGATCAATGTTGTAGCCAGTCGGGTCAAGCCATCTGATTGCTTAAACCAGAAACTGCGTACGCCCAGCATCAGTGCAATTACCAGTAACGGATTGAGCAGCAGTAATAACCAGAAATAGTTTAGCCCGTTCACAGTTCACGAACGCGAAAATAAGCGCCTTCGCCATAGCGTGCCATTTGTCTCGATCCGGCCAGTGCGGACATATAGCTTTCATAAATGGCTCTGGTCTGTGCATCTGCATTGCCGACTGTGCTTAATACGTCTTTGGCTGCCGTGTTTAAGGCTCTCCAGATATCATCGGAGAATGTGCGCATTTGTACGCCGTGCTGCTCGGTCAGAACCTTAAGAG
>JALSYJ010000047.1 GCA_027071965.1 Robiginitomaculum sp.
GCGGGCAGTGTACTTAAATCCATATTAGGCTGATTGATCCGGCTTAAAATGTTTGCGCAGATAGAATATCTGCCAGAGCAGGGAGTTCAGGTTCCAGCGGAGTGGATTTGGTCTGGCGCTCCATAATTTGCACAAGACAATCAGGCGGCGCAATTGCTGTATCTATTATCGGCTCGATTACTTCACTGAATTTATATGGGTGGGCTGTGGCCACAATCAGCCAGTCCTCTTTAGCAAGGTTAGAGGGAAGTTCGCGCCAGCTTTGTGCAGCGCATGCAGTGTGCGGGCACCATATTTGTCCGAATTCATGATAATCGGTTTTGATGGTGTCTCTGATTTGCTGATCGGTAAAACTTTTGCAATCAATATGTCTTGTCTGATCAGGTGCAAGAGCAGCAAAACGCTCAAAATTGCTTGGATTGCCTACATCCATAGCATTGGCAATAGTGGCAATGGAATGTCGGGGCTTGAATTTTCCATCGACAAAAAACTCAAACAAAGTCTGATTGTCATTGCAGGAAAAGTGTATCCGGCCGATTGGCAGGCCACATATTCTGGCCCAAAGCGCGGCCATGCCATTACCCATATTTCCCGTGGGAATAATGAAATTGGCTGGTTTTTTGTGGCGGCGGAAATATGTCAGTGAACTGGCGGCATAATAACTCATTTGCGGTAATAATCGGGCAATATTGATAGAGTTGGCCGAGCTTAAATTATGTCTCAAGCACATTTCTTTATCAGCAAAGGCCTGCTTTACCAAACGCTGGCAATCATCAAAATCACCATTAACTTCCAGTGCCTGAACATTCTTACCCCAGCAAGTTAACTGTTGTTGCTGTAATGGTGATACTCTGCCCTTTGGAAACAGGATAACCACTTTGGCGCCTGGGTTTTGTTCAAAGGCACAGCCCACGGCGCCGCCTGTATCTCCAGAGGTTGCAACCAAAATGGTTTTTTTGTGTGATATGGGAATTTGGCCAATGCACTTGCTTAAAAACCTTGCGCCAAAATCCTTAAAAGCTGCAGTTGGCCCGTGAAACAGCTCCAAAACCTGTAACCCGTCGGTCACTTGCCGCAATGGAACCTCAAAATCAAAGGCGCTTTGGCAAATGGGAAGAAGCCTTTGGGCCAGATCATCGCCATTGAAGAATTTTGATAATAAAATATCTGCAATTTCAGACAGGCTTTTTGCACCGTCAAAATCTTTTAAGCTAAATTCAGGAAAGGTTTCAGGTACATAAAGGCCGCCATCAGGGGCAATGCCATTAAGGATTGCCTGACTTACCGATACCGGCTCTACATTGTTTCTGGTAGAAATATATTTCATTGCTCAATCACTTTGCATTGATCCACATTCAACGGCGATTGATAGGCATTTGCCAGAATTCCTGTATCCCGCATGGCTTGTAACATGGCGTTTTGCACATCATTTGCCTCTTTTTGCAAAGCCCAGGCAAATATGCTGGGCCCTGAGCCTGAAATTGAACAGCAAATGGCACCGGCGTTCAGGGCAGCTTTTTGCACCTGATAAAATGGCGGGATTGTGGAAGCCCGCTGCGGCTCGATTAGCACGTCCTGCATGATCTGATGCAATAGGGAAATATCGCTTTTGTGGCAGGCATGGACAAAGGCAGCAATGCGCCCGGCCACATCTATGGTTTGTGTCAAAGAGTTATCCGTTAAGAGTTTTTTTCTGCTTTCACCGGTTTCTATTTTTAGCTGTGGATGAATTACCACCGCCCTTAAACCTTTGGGGCAGGGCAGTTGAACTACCTGTTTGCTTTGCCCCGGGCTGGCCAGAACCAACCCACCATAAAGGCAGGCTGAAACATTATCCTTGGGTGGTGGATCCGAAGATGCGCGCTCACCCTCCAAGGCAAAATCCAATAATTCCTCCTTGCTAAATGGCTGTTCAAGCAGGGCATTTACCGCAATTACTGCGGCCACACTAGAGGCTGCCGAGCCGCCAAGTCCGGCACTAAGTGGAATGTTCTTATGCAGATCAAGACGCACTCCAAACCTGGCGCCAGCAGCCTGCAATACAGCATTTGCTCCACGCAGAGCGGTATTTTTGGAAATTTGCTGTGGCAAGCTGTTGGTCAAACCGCTCACTTCCCCCAGGCATATGCCTGATTTAGGGGTTTTGCTGGCGGTGATGATGTCATAACAACCGGCAAAGGCCTGTCCTAGCAGGTCAAAGCCTACGGCCAGATTGGCAATGCTGGCCGGGGCTTTTGCAATGGCTTTGGCGTGAGCTGTCATCGGTTTGGTCGTTTCATCAAGCGTTCAATCAGGGAAATTGCAGCAGTTGTAATCATGGTTCCGGGCAAAAATATTTCGCTGGCCCCCAGATCATATAATGTTTGTACGTCATCAGGAGGTATAACCCCTCCAACCACAATATGAATATCAGAGCGTCCGGCATCGTGCAGATGTTTTCGCAACTCAGGAACCATGCGCAAATGCCCGGCAGCCAGTGAAGAGGCACCTATCACGTCCACATCCTGCGTAATGGCCAGTTCTGCAGCTTCGGCAGGGCTTTGGAATAAGGGCCCGGTAATCACATCCCAGCCCAGATCAATAAAAGCCGAAGCCACTACTTTTTGTCCGCGATCATGGCCATCCTGACCCATTTTTGCCACCAGAATTCTTGGCTTTCTACCCTGTTCTTCGGTGTAGGTATCGGCAAGTTTTCTGGCCCTGATTGCCCGCTGATCATTTCTGGTTGCTTTGGCATATATGCCTTTAACAGTTTCAGGCATAGCATTATGCCTTCCCCAAACCGTTTCCAAAGCCAAAGAAATTTCGCCAACGCTGGCCATGGCTGCTGCGGCATTTATGGCTTTTTCCAGTAAATTGCCTTCGCCGGTTTTTGCAGTTTCCGTCAATGCCTTTAATGCAGCATCGACTTTTTGGTTGTCGCGGTTTGCGCGCAAAGTCTGCAATCTGGCGATCTGATTGGCCAATACTTTTTGATTATCGACCTTTAGCACCGGAACCGGTTCTTCGGCTTCGGGTATAAAGCGGTTGACCCCGACAAGTATTTGCTCGCCACTGTCAAGCATGCCTTGAGTAAGTGTGGCAGCTTCTTCAATGCGTCGTTTGGGCACCCCTTGTTCAATGGCCTGTTCCATGCCGCCCAGTTTTTCTGTTTCGCGAATATGCTGAAGTGCGCGGCTGGCAAGGTCATTGGTAAGGCGCTCCACAAAGTACGAACCGCCCCACGGATCAATGCTTGTGGTAATTCCGGCTTCGGCCTGTAGGAAAAGCTGTGTATTGCGGGCAATGCGCGCCGAAAAATCTGTTGGCAGGGCCAGCGCTTCATCCAGTGAATTGGTATGTAAGGATTGAGTATGACCATCTATAGCTGCCATGGCTTCTACATTGGTTCGCACCACATTGTTAAACACATCAGATGCCGCCAGTGACCAGCCAGAAGTCTGGCAATGGGTGCGCAAGCTCAACGATTTTGGGTTTTTCGGGGCAAAATTATCCTGCATCAATTGCGCCCACAGCAGACGTGCTGCGCGCAATTTGGCAATTTCCATAAAATAATCAGTGCCAATGCCAAAGAAAAAACTAAGGCGCGAGGCAAAGTCATCCACATCCAGCCCGGCAGCAATCCCGGCACGCACATAAGCAATACCATCAGCTAAGGTATAGGCCAGTTCCAGATCTGCTGTGGCCCCGGCCTCTTGCATATGATAGCCGGAAATTGAAATGGAATTGAACTTTGGCATGTGCTTTGCCGTAAAGCCAATAATATCAGCAACAATGCGCATGCTGTGTTCTGGCGGGTAGATATAGGTATTGCGCACCATGAACTCTTTTAAGATGTCGTTCTGGATAGTACCCGAAAGCTGTTTTGCACTGACCCCCTGTTCTTGTGCTGCTGCAATATAAAGCGCAAGGACAGGCAGCACTGCCCCGTTCATGGTCATGGATACCGACATTTTATCCAGCGGAATACCATCGAACAAAATCCGCATATCCAACAGGCTGTCTATAGCAACACCTGCCATGCCAACATCGCCTGCAACCCTTGGATGATCGCTGTCATAACCGCGATGGGTGGCTAGATCAAAGGCAATGGAAAGCCCCTTTTGCCCGGCGGCAAGATTGCGGCGGTAAAAGGCATTACTGTCTTCAGCGGTAGAAAATCCGGCATATTGGCGAATAGTCCACGGGCGCTGGGTAAACATGGTTGGATATGGCCCGCGAACGAATGGTGCCTGTCCCGGAAAATCAGTTTCAGTCTTTAAGGGCAGGTCTTTGGCTGAGTAAAAACTGGCAATATCTATGCCTTCACGACCGGGTTTCCATGTGGGCTCAACAAATATGCCGCCCACATTCTGATCCAAATCGATTTGCGTGAAATCCGGGTATTTCCTGTCAGTCATTGTCGGCCTCTAAAGCACGATAACAAGATCTTTAAAGTTGCGATCATGTCGCAACCGGTAAATATACATCCATCAAGCGCCTCGTTTTTTGTGGTGCCGGTGATCCATATCTGTTTTGCGCCTTTGGCTTTGAACATTGCAACCAATTCGTCTGTATTTTCCTGATATTGCTCATCGGTGCCGCAAATTATTACCAGCGGCGTAACGTCGGCATCAAAATCAGCAAGCATGGCTGAGTTGTCTTGCCAGTTTTTAGCTTCACTGCAGGCAATGCCGCCACTGGCCAGAAATCTGCGGGCGAAACTGGCCCGTGCGCTGCTACTGGCGATAGTTCCAATACTGGCCAAAAAGGCCGTGGGCGTGGTTGGCAATTGTCTGGCAAGCTCTCTTAATTGCTCAAACTCTTTGCTGTCATAGCTTTGAGGAAAGTATGGATTTTCTTCTGTTACCTGATTTGTCTTTGCAACTTTTGGAGCAATTTCATTTAGATCAGCAAAAGCATTTACACCGATGAGTACGCGTTTTTGTGTGCGGATTTGCTGTGTTCTTAAGTCATGCATTTCGCTGACTCTGCCTGCCAGCCATTTCCTAGCATTCTGCAAGCCGTTTTTGGCCTCGATTTGCTGAAATATCTTCCATCCAGCCTGTGCCAGTTGGTTGCTCATGGTTTCGTGAACATGGCTGCCACCGGCAGGGTCAATTACCCGTCCGGCAAAACACTCTTCGGCCA
>JALSYJ010000048.1:0-1749 GCA_027071965.1 Robiginitomaculum sp.
GTTCATGGTCGAACTGGGCATCTTCCAGTTCTTCAATCTTTAGCAGGTTTTCCAGCCAGTCCATGCAAAACTCCAGATTCAGCGCATATATGCAATATCCCTAATATAATAGAATATCAAATCATTTTGCAAACTGATATTGCGGCAATCAAACTATATAAGCAAGCCGGGGAAACCGGGTGCATTATGATAGTCATGGTCAGTTTGCATTTGCCACTCATGCAATTACAGGCATAGTGTTCGGGAATTTCTTGGTGCAGGGGCTTGATGAGAATAGCGGGGATAGAATGACATCAATTGAAAGTGCGAAACTATTACTGTTCAGCGGTGGTGCTGCTGTCTTGTTTTCATCATTGCTTGGGGCGTTGATGCTGATCCCGTTACAGGCGCATGAGCCAAAAAAGAAAGCTGGTATAAATTTCAAGCACATTGGTGCAGCACATATTGACTGGATCATGCTGGGGCTGATGCAGGGCATGGCCGGGGCTTTGATCTGGGTATTTTCACTTGATATTGCTCTTTGGGCCTTGTTATTGATGATTTTTGGCGGCTGGGCCAATCCTGTGCCTTATGTGTTTCGGGCATTTGGAATAAATGCATTTCAGTTTCGAGGGAATCTTATACAGCGAAGCGCTGCGGCACTTGGCGGGGTTTCTTCTTTGGCAATTATTGTGTCGTGGTCTGTGATTCTATTTGTGGCAGCTCAAAACTGGTAGCCATGCCTCTGACATAATCTTGGTATTCTGAGCCTGTTCAATTTTGAATAGGCGATGATCAAAGTTTGGAATTGTACAAAAACGGTAAGATGTTAGCATAGGCCCTTAAATTATCGGGAGAGAATTAAATGAGCCATACAGCAATAGCACTTTTGGGTTACATTGGTTGGACGACATTTATACTATTGGTCTTAGGCACTTACCGGACGGCTTTGACACTTTCGGGCAAGAAGGCTGCGAACAGTTTTTCGCCTGCGGGGGATGATGTTTCCCCATTTTCAGGGCGTTTGTGCCGGGCGCATGCAAATTGTTATGAGTATTTTCCAATTGTTGGCGGATTGCTGTTATATGCGCTGGCCACCAATCAGTCGGATGTTACCAATGGTCTGGCGCTAATTATGCTGGCGGCGCGGGTGGTACAGTCTTTAATCCATATTGTATCTATTAGTGTGATGGCTGTTAAAGTACGGTTTTTCTTCTTCTTGGTGCAAACCGGCATTGCTATTTTCTGGATGTATGAATTTGCTCTTGGCTCCTAACCGCTAAACATCGCGGATGGCGAATAAAAACCTCTTTTCAATGCTATTCATCGCCGGTATTTGGTGTATGTCTAGCTGATCGGCGGTTTTTACGGGGGATTGCATGCGTCTGTTATCAAAGCTGTTAAGGGCTTTTATCAAAAGCGGCACCTTGGTGGTGTTTGATGCAAAAGGCGTGCGTCATGAGTTTATCGGATCACCGGCGACCCCGGTGATCACCATGCGCCTGCATAAGGCCAGCCTGTATAACAAGTTATTGCTGCAACCTGATCTTACGGCTGCCGAAAGTTATATGGACGGCACCTTGACCTTTGAAGACGGAACGGATCTGCAAGATTTTCTGGATTTGATGGTGGCAAACAAGGATGGCTTGAGCAATCATTCCAGTCAAAAGTACGGAAAAGCCCTGCGTGCTATTTCCCGGCCCTTTCATCAGTTCAACCCCATAGCTAAATCACGAAAAAATGCTGCCCACCATTATGATCTTTCAGAGG
>JALSYJ010000048.1:1759-5099 GCA_027071965.1 Robiginitomaculum sp.
AATTGTACCGCTTGTTCCTTGATGAGGACATGCAATACAGTTGTGGCTATTTTCGTGACCCAAAAGAGACACTGGAAGCTGCGCAAATAAACAAGAAACGCAGAATTGCCGCCAAGCTTGATTTGTCCGATGGCATGGAGGTTCTGGATATCGGTTGCGGCTGGGGCGGTATGGCGCTGTATCTGGCGCAGGTGGCAGACGTGAAAGTTACCGGAATTGCTCTGGCCAAAGAACAATTGCGGGTGGCTACTGAGCGTGCGGCACAAATGGGTTTGTCAGACCGGGTAACATTTGAGTATCTGGATTATCGCGAAGTGACCAAAAAATATGACCGGATAGTTTCGGTAGGCATGGTTGAGCATGTGGGGGTTCGCTATCTTCCGGCATATTTTGGCCAGATCAGTAAATTGCTGACAAAAGGTGGTCGGGCAATGGTGCATTCCATCGGCAGGCGCAATGAACCTGGTTCTACCAACGCTTTTATTCAAAAATATATCTTCCCCGGAGGCTATTCACCCAGCATATCCGAAGCATTTGAGTCTGTGCAGAAAACTCCGCTATGGGTGGCCGACTGCGAGGTTTGGCGCCTGCATTATTATTATACCATTGATCACTGGCGCCGGAGGTTTTTGGCTAATCGCGATAAGGCTGTGGCCCTTTATGATGAGCGGTTTGCCCGAATGTGGGAATTTTACCTTACCGCTGTGGCGCTGGGTTTTAAGCATGACAACAATATGAATTTTCAATTGCTGTTGGCAAATGAACGTGACGATGTGCCGATTATGCGTGACTTTATCTATGAAAATGAGCAGGCTCTGATTAAGCGCGGGCTTTAGCTCAAGGCAAAATGGCCACAATTATCAGGCTTTTTGCACGGGTTAAGATTATATTTTCCTCATCTTGGTCAAATAGGCTTGACGAGAGTGTGGTATTTCATGCACAAATGCTAATAAAGCAAATCCTTATATATTGGTTGTTCGACCCTTATGGTCGCGCATGGGGTCAAACGGGAGATTAAGATCATGACTACATCTGTGGAAGAAACCATAGGCAACGCTAAGAAAATGACCATTATTTGCACCAAGGGGTCTTTGGATTGGGCATATCCTCCGTTTATCCTGGGGACAACAGCCGCAGCGATGGATGTGGATGTGACCATGTTTTTCACATTCTATGGGCTTGAATTGCTGAAGGAAAAGTTGAATTTGCAGGTTACACCACTGGGTAATCCGGCAATGGCAATGCCAATGGGCGGCATGCACATGTCCATGCCCAACATAGTTGGCATGATCCCAGGTGTAAGCGCCGGGGCAACCGTAATGATGAAAAACCTGATCAAGAAAAAGGGTGTTGCCAGCATCGAAGAACTGCGCGAGGCGGCGGTATTATCAGATGTTAGAATGATTGCCTGCCAGATGACGTTGGATTTGTTTGAGTTGGACAAGAAAGATATGATTGACGATATTGAAATTGGTGGGGCTGCTACATGGATGGAGTCCGCGCTGCAATCGGATATCAATTTGTTTATGTAGTAATGGGGTATTGCCCTTAAAATATTAGAGTTTGAAGAAAACTGGATTGGAGAAAATATGGCTGATGAGACTCTTGATGCCAAAGGGATGAACTGCCCTTTGCCAATATTAAAGGCCAAAAAGGCCCTAAAAGGTTTAAGCGACGGACAAATTCTGGAAGTTCTGGCTACAGATCCGGGATCGGTCGCAGATTTTCAGGCATTTTGCCGCACGACCGGTAATGAACTGGTTGAGCATTCGATTGACGGTGATGTCTACAGGTTTTTATTGAAACGGGTCGCGTAAGCGGCCCTTTTTGTTTGAATCAAAACAGGCACGGCAATAAGTGCGCATTTTGATTCTTCTTGTAAGGGGCTTGCCAGATAAGCTGGACGGCTGCATTGCAAGTCTGCCGGGGCACTATGTCCCTTATATTCGTAAGCTAAGAAATCGGGAGGGGATTATGGCTTTATTACTAAAAAGAACCATTCAAACATCAATGGTAAGTTTACTGGCGGCAACGGCGCTTGCTGCGCCGGCATTTGCCACAGAAGGGTATTTCCAAAATGGAACCAGTGCCAGATCAAAGGCGCTGGCCGGAGCGGGTGTTGCTGATACCCGTGATGCAGCGGGCATGGGTATTAATCCTGCCGGTTTGCTAAAATCTGGAAACCAGTTGCAACTGGCGCTGTCCGCTTTTAACCCGAACCGCAAATTCACCGGCTCCGGTGCTATGGGCTTTACCCCGGATGGTGAAGTGAAATCCGGTAGTAGCTGGTTCCCGGTTCCGGGTCTTGCATATTCCAGACAGGTAAGTGATCAACTTGCCTATGGTGTGGCAGTTGTTGCCAATGGCGGCATGAACACAAGTTATTCAAGAACTCAGCCCAATCCTATCTGTGGCTTTGGGCCGTTTCCTTCGACTACAGGCGTGTTTTGTGGCAATGGTGCCGGGGTTGATCTAAATCAGATGTTTATTCAGCCTACCGTGGCCTACAGCCCGACACCGGGTATTTCGATCGGTCTGGCGCCAATGCTGGCAGTCCAAAAATTCAAAGCCAGAGGACTGGCTATTTTTGGAGGGCTTTCTGTTGATCCAGCAAATCTGACCGATAATGGTTCAAGCTGGTCAACCGGGCTTGGCATAAAGGCTGGCATTGAGATTGACACTGGCAGCGGTTTTCGCGTTGGCGGCTCATTTCAACCAAAAATAAACATGTCACGCTTTGATGAGTATCGTGGCCTGTTTGCTGATGGTGGTGACTTTGATATTCCTTCAAACTGGACTGTGGGATTTGCATGGGATGTGGCGCCGGATATCACAGCAATGTTTGACATTAGAAAAGTCAATTATTCCGGTGTCGGCTCCATTGGCAATGCAACTACGGTTCCTAATTTTTTTGGGAATTTTGGTGGCCCGGGTTTTGGCTGGGACGATGTAACTGCTTATAAATTTGGTGTTGAATGGCGCCGGGATGATGTGACATGGCGTGCTGGATATGCTCGCAATAATAATCCCATTGGGCCAGAGGACGTAACGCTGAATATATTGGCTCCAGGTGTTACAACCAGTCATATCACTGGCGGGTTCTCTTACGCTGTGAATGAGAGCAATTCGTTTGATTTTGCGCTGATGTACGCTCCTAATTCATCAGTTTCCGGCCCCGAAGTAATTCCCGGAGGCCCTCCTGGACACAATATAGAGCTGTCCATGAACCAGTTGGAAGTGACATTTGGCTGGACGTTTAAGTTTGGTTCGCAATAACAGCAATTGTTTTTAATTTTGGAAAAAGGGCTGCTCCTTAAGGGGCGGCCCTTTTGCATGTAAA
>JALSYJ010000049.1 GCA_027071965.1 Robiginitomaculum sp.
ATTAAATCCACCATATGACGATTGCGGCAAGGCAGATTGCAGAGAAGAAGGTATGAGCGCATCGGTCATATCGGGTTGAGATACGTCGCCAGTCTTTTAAGCGTCCGAACATGTTTTCTACTTTATGCCGTTGTTTATAGAGGGTTTTGTCAAAATCTTCCGGGAAGTTTCGTCCCTTCCGGGGCGGGATGCAGGGCGTTATTCCCTTAGCGAGTAATGCTGCCCGAAATTCATCGCTGTCATACCCTTTATCGCCAAGCATTTGAGCTGGCCCTTCCGGTAATGCCGGATAAATCAGTTTGGCGCCGATATGATCGCTCATCTGGCCTTCGCTAAGGCACAGGATGACCGGTCGTCCCAACCCATCACAAACCGCATGTAGTTTGGAGTTCAGTCCGCCTTTGGTGCGTCCAATACATCTGGGAACATCCCCTTTTTTAGCAGGCTGGCTGCTGTTCGGTGGGCTTTGAGGTGAGTAGCATCAATCATCAACATTTCCGGTGCGCCCGCTTCTGCGGTTAACCGACTGAATATTTTGTCAAAAACACCCATCCGGCTCCATCTAACAAACCGGTTGTACAGGGTCTTGTGGGGACCATACTCTGCTGGCGCATCACGCCAGCGAAGCCCGTTTCTGATCACAAAGATGATGCCTGAAACCACCCGACGATCATCCACACGCGGCACACCATGGGCCAGAGGAAAGCAGGGCTTGATAATGGCTAATTGCGCTTCTGAAAGCCAAAACAAATCACTTATGACAAATCTCCTTTGCCATGATGAATCACAAATTACAACAAATGGGAATCCCTCGATTTAATAGGTCCTGAGCCTAGCCATCTGACATCAATAGCCTTTGTCTACTATCTATGTCAGCCCCTAATTAAGTAAAGTATGGTGCGCCGAGGAAGATTCGAACTCCCGACCCCCAGATTCGTAGTACGAAATCAGGCAAATTCTGGTGATCAGAGAAATTTATTCTCTATATTTATCAATCGGTTGTCATGTTTCAAAATTTTTGATCACCATAAAGTACTACAAAAAACCATACTTTGCGTGTGAATTGCGTGTGAATAATGAGCACCAAACTAAATGAGCAGAAGTTTAGTTTTTAAGGGTTTCAATTTCTTCACCGATTTCCGATGCGAGCAAATCAGCCATCTGAATCATCCCAGTGAGGTGGAAAGGAAACTTTAGGCCCAAGGCCAGAAAATCATCAATACGACTATGCACAGCACACCCTGCCTAAGCCCTGAAGACCTGTGTGCCATAGCCAAGACCTTTCAAAACCCAAATATACTTGCCAGCCCCAAGCTTTTAACGTGGTGGAATTGCGTCCGGCAAAAAAAGAACAAAAAATAAACATCCATGTATTGACATTCATCTTGGAATCCCCATTTAGGAGAAAACGCAGGATATCCAATGACTAATACTCCACAGTTCCCATGGCGGGTAGAAGAAAATACAAAAGAAGCTGAACTTCTAATTATTGAAGTTGCGGCGAGACTACAACTTAGCCCTACCCAGGTTCAGCAAGCTGAGCAGAATTACCACGCGCTTGCGGATTATATTGATGCGCCTAAGTCGCCCTTGGAGGATCATATTGAGACTGTCCATGCGTCTGGATCATTCGCGATTGGCGCACCCATTATGGGCAAATCACAAGAAACTCAACATGATGTGGATGCGGTTCTGGAATTAATTGGCTTTAAGGACGCCGATTCAGAAAGTATCTTGAAATTAGTTGAAGAAGCACTGCTACGGCCAGATTCAAACGGCAAAAGCCGGTACGAAGGGATGATTGAAAGAAATTCCCGATGCGTAACTGTTACTTACCACGATGGTCGAACAGTTGACTTGATGCCTGTTCACCACATCACTGATAAAAATAGTTATAAGAAAAAGCTGTTTCATTTTAAAGAAGCGAGGAGCTACAAGCCAGAAGAAAGTTACAGGAAGAATGTAGCGCCTAGAGGTTTTAAAAAATGGTACCTAGATCAAGAAAAGTGTCTTTCAGGCCCCCCTCTTGTTCTCCAAAAACATTTTATAGAAACTAGAGAAAGTGCTTTTGAAAAACGACATATATTGCTTGAAAAAGCTGAAACAGAGGAATTTCCAGAACAAAAGTCCTTGCCGGAAAAAACCGCTCGTACTTTGGCTATTCAACTTCTGAAAAGAAATAGGGACATCCAATACGAGCGTCTAAGTGGGCGCAAACCCCCATCAGTTTTGTTAGCCACATTAGGAATGCAGTCATCTGGCTCTATGCAACCTTTGCTTATAGATGAACTTATTAATGTGGCAAAACATATCAGAAACACACTAACAGCCAATGTTAGGGCAGGTTCTAAGTTACACGTAACAAACCCTTGGTGGCATCAAGACGTAATTTCTGATCGCTGGAATTCGACTGAAGATCAAAATCTATATCTCGACCAACTAACAGGCCTAATTAATGATATGGAGGCCTTAAAGGTCGAGCCAAGACTTTCTGAAAGGAAGAGAATATTAGTTCGAAACTTTGGGGAAAACGTCACAGTATCCGTTTTGAAATCACTTGAGGAACAAAGAAGTCAGCAAAGGAAACAAGGGGCGACACGAGTAACGAGCACCGGTTCAATTGTTGCAACCACCCCTTCACTGGTTCGTGCCGAAACTAAGAAAACGCCATTTGGTGGTTAAGGAGGCTGTTTTTTCTTATTTCCTCCAAGTTTATAATGATTTACAAAATAGATATGACGGTATTGGTGTAGTTTCCCCTGAACATCTCACATTTTGGCCTTTCCTATATAAACCGAAAGTTACGTTTACATGGTCTCCGATTGTTGATGGCGAAAGGGTACTACTTCGCGTACACTTGTTCCAGCTATCGCCCTTTAAGTCTCCTTTCGCACGCGTATTTGCTCCTAGTGTAGAATTCACAGAGCCAAATTTATTTAACAAGAGTTTATTATATAGGAATGCAGTTCCGCACACTTACCCCGTTGACAGTCGAAAACTGGAACGTTTTTCATTGCCTCACCCGGCAGAAGGTCCGATTCAAAAATATCCTTGGGTTCAAGTGTGTTGGCACTTCCCGGGTAATTCTAATGATCCTTGGGCCGATTGGATAGATAAAGAATGGAATTATGGAGAAGGTTTGATACCCGTTTTTGAAGAATGTTGTGATTGGGTCAGGGGCTATATCGGGTGGAGAGAATTAGGTGAGTGGTTTTATGGCGGAATAAACCATAAACCAGATTATGGAAGGATTGCATATGACCGTAAAACGTTCAGACGGAACAATTTATCATCAACGTGCGCAGCAAGCTTGGCCAGACGATAAACAATTCAAAATTCTTAGTATTGATGGCGGCGGGATCAAGGGAATTCTACCTGCCTCAATTTTGAAGGAGATAGAAGCCGAGCTCTGTAACGGGAAACCAATAAGCTCGTATTTTGATATGTTTGCAGGCACTTCGACAGGAGGAATTTTGGCAATTGGCCTAGCAGCCAAGAAACCAGCAAGAGAACTATACGAAGTATATACTGATCCGCAAAAGGGTGGAAAAATTTTCAAAAAACCAAAAGACCCTAGATTGGCTATCGGGACTCTACATGACAGAAAACCATTGGATGAAATGGTAAAAAATATTTTGGGCGAACGATTGTTTGGTGAGGCGGCCACAAGGGTGGTTGTCCCTGCTGTAAATCAAGATGGTGAACCCTCAATGTACAAAACGGACCACCATGGTGACTACAAACGGGATCATTCTGAATACATGTCACGAATTGCTCTGGATACGTCTGCAGCACCAGTGTTTTTGGGCGGAAACATAACAGGTGAAGAAGTTTGTATTGATGGTGGTTTATTTATGAACAACCCAATCATGGGAGCCGTCGTAGATGCCATTTCCTGTTATGCAATACCACGTAGTAATATTCAGGTTCTTTCAATTGGTTGTGGAAAAAATTCGAAAGAAATCACTATTAAGAAAGCAAGCGGTGGCACTTTCAAATGGCTTGATACCTTGGAATATGTTGGCCAGCTACAGTCTCACAATGCAATCGGGCAAGCAGGTTTGCTCATTGGGCGGCAAAATATCGTACGCCTCAATCCTGAGTTAAGCTCCGATATACAAATGGATAACTTTTCAGAATCAGAAAAAACCTTGCCAGAACTGGGCAAAACGACATTCAAACGATTCAGGGAAGATATAAGGCACTTTTTTGAACAAGAAGTAGAACCGTGGGAACATCACTATTCTTCGCCATGATTCCATGTAACGAACTCGCCGAAAGCATCAAGAAAAAAGCCACGCTCGACTGGACCCAGCGCGAAACCGTTCGGGCAGATATGCGCAGAACGGTTCGTAGGCTATTGGCCAAATACGGCTACCCACCAGACGCGCAGGAAACAGCAACCCAATTGGTAATCAAACAAGCTGAGTTGATGGCAATTGGCAGATTTGAAATGGAAGCAAAACGCATGAATAAGACTGTATACAAAAAAAATTGATTATGACCTTCATGGGCTTATTTCAGATATTAAAAATGGCGAGATAGCACTTCCAGAACTCCAACGTCCATTTGTTTGGAAAAATGCTAAAGTAAGAAATCTGTTTGATTCAATGTATCGTGGCTATCCTGTAGGATTTTTCCTTTTTTGGGAGCCTTCAGTGGTTGAGGGTTCAAGGGATATAGGGACGGACGGCAAGCAAAAAACTCCCCGCTTGTTAGTAGTGGATGGGCAGCAAAGATTAACATCGCTTTATGCTGTCATGACTGGAACACCCGTTATTCGCGAGGGGTACAAAGCTGAGAAAATCGAAATCAGTTTCAATCCGTTACTAGAGAAATTCGAAGTTGCTGACGCTACGACCCGGAATAACAGACAGTTTCTTCCTGATATATCCATAATCTGGGACCCAGCAGAAGATTTTGACGATATCAAAGAAGACTATTTCAACCGCCTAGCGGAGGTGCAATCTGTAACCGATGAGGTTCGAAAAGATGCTCGACGGGCGCTTAATCGACTTGAAAAACTTAGCAACTATCCGTTCACCGCACTTGAATTAACTGCAAATGTAGATGAAGAGCAGGTTTCGGAAGTTTTTGTGCGGATCAACTCAGAAGGTAAAAAGCTCAATCAAGCTGACTTTATCCTAACTCTTATGTCTGTATTTTGGGACAAAGGTCGGGCGGAACTCGAAAAGTTTTGCCGTGATGCAAAACAACCATCTCAATCTACCGCGTCTCCTTTTAATCACCTGATACAACCAGAACCCGACCAGCTCCTACGTGTTTCTGTTGGGTTGGCATTTCGGCGGGCTAGATTACAGTACGTGTATTCGATACTTCGAGGAAAAGACCTTGAAACAGAAGTTTTCAGTGATGAGTTACGCGAAAAGCAATTTGCAACGCTTAAGGATGCTCAGTCAAGAGTATTGAACCTACAATACTGGCATGATTTTTTGAAAGCAATTCGTTTGGCTGGATACAAAAGCCATAAAATGATAAGCTCAAAAAATGCCGTGATATTTTCCTATATTTTATACCTATTAGGTAGAACAGAGCTTGGCTTTGAAGAAAGGGAGTTGCGCAAGCTAATCGCAAAATGGTTCTTCGTTAATTCAATGACTGGGCGAATTACAAGTTCCCCAGAATCAAAAATGGAGGCTGATCTTGCTCGTCTGAGGGATGTAGATAGCAGAGAAGAATTTAAGGCAATTCTTGATCAAATATGCGATTCAATTGTTACTAGAGATTATTGGAAAATAACACTCCCAACGGACTTAGCTACATCATCAGGAAGAAGCCCGTCGATGTTTGCATATTTTGCTTCATTGGTACGGCTAGAGGCAAATGTCTTATTCTCCGAACAAAAGGTATATGAGCTTCTCGATGCGTCAACTAAAGAACCGCGTTCACCAATTGAACGTCATCATATTTTTCCCAAAGGTTATCTTGAAACTATTGGAATTACCGGGAATACGCAAAAGAATCAAATTGCAAACTTTGCCCTCGTTGAATGGGGCGACAACGCGAAAATTCGTGATAAGGCCCCATCAGAGTATATTACCCATTTTGCGGAGCGCTTCTCGCAAAAAGACCTCGAAAAGATGTTTTACTGGCATGCACTACCTGACGGTTGGACCGAAATGGAATACAGCGAGTTTTTGCGCAAAAGGCGCGAAATGATTGCCGCTGTCATTCAGGAATCTTACGAGGCATTTGAATCAGGCAACATAAAAAGCAAAACCTCAGAGCAAAAAAACATTCGTGAACTAGTCAAAGAGGGAGAGAATTCCGCAACTGAATTCAAAGCAACGCTCCGTAAAAATCTTCACACCGGGCAAAACGATGACCGAATGGAAAAAGAGGTACTTAGAACCATTGTTGGTTTTCTTAATTCTAAAGGTGGCGGTACACTGTTAATTGGCGTTACGGATGATGGAGAGGCTTTGGGGGTAGATGCCGATTCATTTGCCAATGAAGACAAAATGTATCTGCACCTAAATAACCTTATCAAGGACCGGATAGGTTCAAAGCAAATGTTGTATATTCATCCGCATATGGATGAATTTGACGAAAAACGGGTTCTAATCGTCGAGTGTCAACCTTCGCGTTCACCGGTGTACTTAAAGGACGGTAAGGAACAGCGCTTTTACGTACGCTCCGTTGCAGCTACCGCCGAACTCAAAGGCGGTGAGGCACAAGACTATATTTCACACCGATTTTGATAGACCGTGCTGCCCCGGTGTTGCCCAGAGCCAAATCAACAAATCGTCAATTCTACTAACCCATTGAAATATTTGGTGCACCCGACAGGATTCGAACCTGTGACCTCTGCCTTCGGAGCGGGTAAAATAGAAGCTAATTAATTGTAATTATTGTATATTAACGGAGCCGAGTGGCGCGCAAAAGAGCATAAAAGGGCCTATTTTGACTGATTTGCGCGCCAGTTGCGCGCCACCCATTTTATTGCAAGGCCCCGTGCCAATGATCGTTCTTGTGGAATCCCCTCAGGCGTGTATCTTGGGTGGCAGACATATTCACTAACCTACACTCAAAAACCTACACTCAAAATACAACAGGACAATATGAGCAACGAGCAAGGTGCCAATTTGATTGGCTTTATCTGGAATATCGCCAATAAATTGCGCGGCCCTTACCGCCCGCCCCAATACCGGCGGGTTATGTTGCCCATGACTGTGTTGCGCCGAATGGATTGCGTGCTGGCACCCGAAAAAGAAAAGGTGCTGAAACAGTATGACAAACTCATAGCTCAAGGTCACTCGGAAGAAGCCATTCAAAAAATCCTGGGGGAAGCCGCAACCAAAGACCGTGATCAACCCCTCTATAATATCAGCCCCTTTGACTTTCAAAAACTGCTTGGCGATCCGGATAATATCGCTCGCAATCTGGTATCCTACATCAATGGATTTTCCCCCAAGGCCCGTGAAATTTTTGACAAATTTGGCTTTGAACAGGAAATCGAAAAACTGGACAATGCCAACCGGCTATTCCTGATCATCAAGGAATTTGCGGCCATCAACCTGCACCCGGACCAAATCAACAATATGGAGATGGGCCGTATATTTGAAGAGTTGGTGCGCAAATTCAACGAGCAAGCCAACGAAGAGGCCGGAGATCACTTCACCCCGCGTGAGGTCATCCGCCTGATGGCTCATCTGGTCTATACCGAAGAAGAAGACGTTTACACCCCCGGCATTTCGCGCACGGTTTATGACCCGACCTGCGGAACGGGTGGCATGTTGTCGGTCTCTGAAGAATATGTGCACGAGCAAAACCCCCAAGCAAACCTTCACCTCTACGGTCAAGAATACAATCCGGAATCTTACGCCATTTGTGGTTCTGATCTGCTGATCAAGGATGAGCCGATTGATAATATCGTGTTTGGCGACACGCTGGGCGATGGCAAAACGGAAGATGGTCACCCGGACAAGAAATTTCATTACATGCTGGCCAATCCGCCCTTTGGCGTTGAATGGAAAGCCCAGCAACATATTGTCACCAAGGAGCATGAACAGCTAGGCTTTGCCGGGCGCTTTGGCCCCGGCACGCCGCGCATCAATGACGGGGCCTTTTTGTTCCTCATGCATATGATGAGTAAAATGCACCGGCCACCTGACAAAGGCGGTGAAGGTTCAAAAATAGCCATTGTCTTTAATGGTTCGCCACTTTTTACCGGCGATGCCGGATCGGGCGAGAGCAATATCCGCCGCTGGATCATTGAAAATGACTGGCTGGATTCCATTATCGCTCTGCCAGATCAAATGTTCTACAACACCGGGATTTTCACCTATATTTGGCTGGTCTCAAATCGCAAACGCAACGGGCGCAAGGGCAAAGTCCAACTTGTCGATGCCACCAAGCACTTTCAAAAAATGCGCAAGAGTTTGGGTAATAAGCGCAATGAATTATCTGATAAACACATCAATGAGATCACCCGGCTGTATGCCGATTTTACACACGACAACACCTCAAAGGTAAAGGTGAAAGTAGACGGCAAAGAGGTAGAACAGGACCGCATCTGTGCCAAGATTTTTGATAATCGCGATTTTGGTTTTCTCAAAATTACCGTGGAACGCCCGCTGCAACTGAATTTTCAAGCCAGCGCCGAGCGGATTGAAAAGCTGAAAACCGAACGCGCCTTTATTGGGTTGGCGGTCAGCAAAAAGCGCAAAGATGCGACCATTATTGCCGCCGAGGAAACGGCGGGTAAAGCCCAACAAGAGGCCATTTTGGAGGTGCTGACCCAAATGGATGGGCAAATACTGTACAAGAACCGGGATGAATTTACCAAAACGCTAAACGCCGCCTTCAAGCAGGCCGGCATCAATCTGGAAACCGCAATCCGCAAAGCTATCTTGAATGCCTTGTCGGAGCGCGATGAAACCGCCGACATTTGCACCAAAGCCAAGGGACGGCCGGAGCCGGACCCGACTTTGCGCGATACCGAGCTGGTACCCCTGCCCAAGGATATTGACCTGCCCAAGCTGAACGCCGGTGAAGGCGAGATAAGTGATGCGGACCTGCCAGAACTGGTCCGGGAGCATGTGGAAAGCTATCTGGCCCGCGAAGTCCTGCCCCATGTGCCCAAGGCCTGGGCGGATCACAGCAAGACCAAGATGGGGTATGAAATCCCCCTCAACCGGCATTTTTATGTCTATGAACCACCGCGCCTGCTGGAAGAAATTGCAACTGATATTAAGGCGCTGGAAGGCGAGATCATGGATTTGCTCAAAGGCATCACCGCATGAGTTACGCGACCTACCCGGTTATGAAGGATAGCGGCGTGCCTTGGCTGGGGCAGGTTCCTGTGGGGTGGGAGGTAAAGCGATCGCGATTTGTGCTGACGACAAATCCTCCTGCTTCAAAATTTTCACCTCCCCCTGACCTACCAGTGTCCTTTGTGGTCATGGATGCTGTAGGGGAATATGGAGGATTGCGCTTAGATGTTGATAAGCCAGTGAGCGAGATAGGAAGTGGTTATACTCCTTTTTCCAATAATGATGTGGTTGTCGCAAAAATAACGCCATGTTTTGAAAACGGAAAAGGAGCACTTGCAGACAATCTCACAAATGGCATGGCCTACGGCACTACAGAACTTCACGTTCTGAGATCATCTGAAGGGCTGTTTCCGCAATTCCTATTTTATCTCACTATCACCTATCCATTTCGCAAGATTGGTGAGTCAAATATGTATGGGGCTGGAGGACAAAAACGAATTTCAGAAGGTTTTATAAAAGATTTCAAAACTGCTTTTCCACCCATAGCTGAGCAAGAAGCCATTGCCGAATATCTTGATAAAAAAACCGGACAGATTGATAAGCTGATTGCCAAAAAACAGGCTTTGCTGAAATTGCTGGCCGAGCAACGCACCGCCCTCATCACCCACGCCGTCACCAAAGGCCTCAACCCCGCCGCCCCCATGAAAGACAGCGGCATAGAATGGCTGGGAGAAGTGCCTAAGGAGTGGAATGTGAAGCGCGTTAGCCATGTCACGAATTTTAGAGGGGGATCAACTCCCTCAAAAAACAATGATGATTTTTGGATTGGCGGTTCTACTCCTTGGGTATCGCCAAAAGATATGAAGTGCAAAGAAATTTATGAAACTAAAGACCATCTAACAGACTTAGGGGTCTCGGAAAGTTCAAGTGGAATAATTGATCCGGGCCAAGTTCTCATGGTTGTTCGTTCCGGAATACTCAGACACTCAATACCTGTTGCAATCAATAGAGTACCTGTCACAGTCAATCAAGATATGAGGGTTTTTAAACCATCTAATAAACTTCTGCCTGACTACATCTACTGGTTTATTGAAGGGCTTCAAAAAACTTTAATCGAATTTTGGACCAAACCTGGAACAACCGTTGAGTCGTTAGAATCTGAATATGTAAGTTCATCAAAAATACTACTTCCAAGCATCGTAGAACAAAAAGCCATCACCGCTTTTCTCGATAAAAAAACTGCTGAGATTGATGCCATCAAATCCAAGACCGAACAAGCCATTGAGCGCCTGAAAGAATACCGCACCGCCCTGATCACCAATGCGGTAACCGGTAAAATAAAGGTAGGCTGAAATGACAACCAGAGGAAATCCTTGGGATGACCCAAACTGGAAACCGCTCAAACGAGAAGCGACATTGATTCGTCAACTTCTTGGTTCCGGCGTGACTTCAATTGGCAAGGCTAGTTATGCCGATGGACTGGGAAACTATTATAATGCATTTTTTGGCTTGAGCATTGGGCTGGAACGGTTGGCGAAGTTGATTTGCGTATGCGATCACGCGATTAGCCATAAGGGAAAATTCCCATCTCCAAAAATATTAAAAACACAATATGGACATGATATTCCAAAATTGTTTGATGCGATTGAAGCAATCACAGAAAAGCATAAATTAAAACTCAGTCATGGCCGCCCTGCTGGAATAATTGAAAGAGGAATTGTGTCCCGTTTATCTTCTTTCGCAAATGCTGCGGAGGGTCGATACAATAATTTCGACATTCTGGATAATTCCAAAACAAGAATACAATTTGAGCCATTACAAAAATGGTGGGATGAAGTCGCTGAACCTATTTTATCAAAGCACTATATTGGAAAACCAATTCAAATTCGAAAAGAAGCCAAGGCGAGAACCATTGTAGCGATGATGGGTGGAAATGCTTCAGTCCTATATTTTAATGAACGAGGTGATTTAATGAATACCTTATATGCGGCATCTCTACACACAGGACAAACCGAAATTGTGCAGAAATTTTCAAGATTTTATACACTTACTGTCATACGCTGGCTTGCCGATGTTTTCTATGAAATATCTAACAAGGCTTGTTACGAAAAAGAACTGGACAGCTTTTTTGGGCACTATGAATTTTTCAGTTGTTACAGAGTAGATGACAGTTTTCTAAAAACCCGTAAGGTATGGCCATTGCCGTAATAAAATGAACACACACAAAGAAATCAAGTTTGAAGACGCCATTGAACACAGCCTGAGCAAAGAGGGTGGCGGTGGCTATGAGGTGGGTGACCCCAAGACTTTTGATGCTGAACGCGGGTTGTTCCCGTCTGAGGTGGTGGACTTCATAAAACGCAGCCAGCCCAAGCGCTGGCAGGCGCTGGTTGATTTTCATGGGGAACGGGCCGAGGCGACCTTGCTGGATGCTTTGGGCAAAGAGCTGGCGGCCAAGGGCAGTTTGCATGTGTTGCGCCATGGCTTCAAATGCTTTGGCAAGACATTCCGGCTGGCCTATTTTCTGCCCAATAGCGGTTTGAACCCGGATGCTTGGGCGGATTATGAGAAAAACCGGCTGACGGTAACGCGCCAAGTTCATTTTGATCCCAAGGCCCCGGCTGAATCGCTGGATATGGTTTTGGCAGTCAATGGCTTGCCGGTGGTGACCATGGAGCTGAAAAACCAGTTTACCCACCAAACAGTGGAAGATTCAAAAAAACAATATCGCCATGATCGTGATCCGTGTTGCCCGATATTTATATTCAAAGAACGAGCCTTGGTGCATTTTGCAGTGGATACCGATTTGGCTTTTATGACTACCAAACTGGCTGGGGCCAAGACATTTTTTCTGCCCTTCAACAAGGGGCAGGGTTTTGGCGGGGGCAATCCACCTTGCAAGGACAATTATCGCACCGCCTACCTTTGGGAAGAGGTGCTGACCAAAGATAGCCTAATGGATATCCTTGCCCGGTTCATGCATTTGGAAATTGACGTAAAGCAGGTTCCGACCAAGCGCGGGATAAAAACCATCCCCAAGGAAACCATGATTTTCCCGCGCTATCACCAATTGGACGCCGTGCGAAAACTGGTGACCGATGCACGAGCCAAGGGGCCAAGCCATAACTATTTGATCCAGCACTCGGCGGGTTCAGGCAAATCAAACTCTATTGCGTGGCTGGCGCACCGGCTGGCCAGCTTGCATGATGAGCAAGACAATAAGGTATTCAGCACCATTGTGGTGATCACAGATCGCCGGGTGCTTGACCAGCAATTGCAGGACACCATCTATCAATTTGAGCACAAGGATGGGGTGGTTCAGAAAATTGATGAAAACACCCAGCAATTGGCCAAGGCGCTTTCCGGCGGCGTGCCGATTGTCATTACCACCATTCAAAAATTTCCATTCATTGCACAGGCATTGGATACGCTCGGCAAAAAGGGCGAAGGGGTTGATATAGATACCAGCGGGCGCACCTTCGCGGTGATTGTTGATGAGGCGCATTCTTCGCAGAGCGGCGAAACCGCCATGGAATTGCGCAAAATTTTGAACCAAGAAGGCATTGCCGCCACCATTGCCTCACAAATGATCGATGATGAGGAAGAAGCGCTTTCCGAAACGGCCCAAAAAGAGCTGTTCAAGGACATGCTGAAACGGCCAACCCAGCCCAATATCAGCTTTTTTGCTTTTACGGCCACGCCAAAATTCAAAACCTTGGCGGTGTTCAACGAGCCGGGGCCAAACAAGAAACCACCCTTTCATCATTATTCCATGCGCCAAGCCATTGAAGAAGGCTTTATCATGGATGTGCTGCGCAATTACACCACCTACAAGGCCTATTACGGACTGGCCAAAGCGGTAGAGGATGACCCGGAAGTGCCGCGCAAAAAGGCGGCACGTCAGATGGCTCGGTTCATGAGCCTGCACCCGCACAATATTTCGCAAAAAGTTGAAGTGATTATTGAGCATTTTCGCCGCCACACCAGTCACAAGATCGGCGGGCGGGCCAAAGCCATGGTAGTCACCGGCTCGCGCTTGCACGCGGTGCGCTATAAACTGGCATTTGATAAATACATCAAGGACAATGGCTATAAAGACATCAAGGCTTTGGTGGCATTTTCCGGCTCGGTCAAGGACCCGGATATACCGGGAACAGAATTTACCGAAGTGGGAATGAATAACGGGATCAAGGAATCCCAACTGCCTGAAAAATTTAATAGTGAAGAATATCAGGTTTTGTTGGTGGCGGAAAAATATCAAACCGGGTTCGATCAACCCCTACTGCACACCATGTATGTGGATCGGCGCTTGTCGGGCATACAGGCCGTGCAAACGCTCTCGCGGCTCAACCGGCGTGCACCGGGCAAAGAGGATACATTTGTGCTCGATTTTGTGAATGAGCGCGACGAGATTTTTCAATCTTTCAAGGATTATTACGAGTTTACCGAGCTTGGCGATGCGCCGGATGCGCACCAACTTTACCAACTGCAACATGAAATTGAGGAATGGCGGGTTTTCACGAGTGAAGAGGTCAATGCAGTTTGTGAAATATGGTTCAAGAGCCGCAAAGAACCGACGCCCTCTGATCACCAGCTATTAAATGCCACGGTTGATTTGGCGGTTGAGCGTTTTGAGGCCTTGGAAAGTGAAGATCGAGAACTTTTCCGGGGCAAGGTGACCAGCTTTCGCAATCTCTACACTTTCCTTTCTCAAATTATTCCCTATCAGGATTCCGGTCAGGAAAAACTTTATACCTATTTGCGGCTGATGCTGCCCAAATTGCCCCGGCGAGCCGATGACAATCCGTATGAGCTTGGCGATGAAGTTGATCTTCAATTCTATCGACTGCAAAAAATTAGCGAAGGCTCCATTGATCTTGGCTCAGGCGAAGCCGATCCTTTGAAAGGGCCGACTGAAGTTGGTTCTAAAACGGCTACGGATGAAGAGGTTCAGCTAAGTTTGCTGGTGGACAAGCTGAATGAGCGGTTCGGGACAGATTTTGATAAAGCCGATGAGTTGTTTTTTGATCAGGTGGTGGAATCTGCGACCGGAAAGGACAAACTATTGGAGGCCGCGAAAGCCAATACCTTTGAAAATTTCAATCTGGTCTTTGGTAAAATGCTCGAAGGGCTCTTCATTGAGCGAATGGAAGGCAATGAAGAAATTTTTGCCAAGGTCATGAATGATGATGCCTTCCGTAAAGCGGCGGCGGATCATTTGGGCCGAACCACTTATCAAAAATTGCGCTCAGACGACGAGAGTTAAACCCGACTCGACTCTTTCCCCCAAATTCGTATCGTTGAGGTCTAATCCCCTTCAACATGAAGCTGGCCATAGCCCTCTTGCGTGTATCGACGGACAAACAGTTTCATCATGGCGATTCATTAGATACCCAAAAGACACGGGTGGACCAAGCCGCTGAGCGCGATGGCGCGTCTATTATAAGCTATTTCACGGAGCACTATTCCGGACGGAAAACCAACCGGGTCGTCATTGAAGACATGCTGGCCTTTCTGGACGAACACGCGGGTGAAATTCAGGTGGTCTATATCGTCCAGATCGACCGTTTCACGCGGGCCGGTAGTGAGATGTATCTCTACTTGAAACGGCAATTGCACAAACGTGGTGTCGATCTACGCGATGCTATGGGGATCATTCAAAAATCAATTAATACGCTAGAGCATGTGGGCTTTGAGTATGATTGGTCCGTACCTCTCCCAGCCAGACGGCGGAGGTCATGCAGGCCGAATATGCCAATCAGGAGGTCAATCAGATTTTGACCCGAACCATTGGGCAGCAAATCAAACTGGCCCAAGAGGGGTATCAAACCAGAAGCGCCGAGATGGGCTTTCGGAATGTCAAAATCACTCGGCAAAACGGGCGCAAGGCCACCGTCATGGAGCCGCTGGAGCCGGAAGCCAGTTGGATACGGGCCATATTTGAATTACGCGCCGCTGGAGCGCTTTCTGATGAAGCCATCTGCGATAAAATCAACGCCATGGGCTATAAAAGCCGGATTATGCACCGCCGGGATAAGAACACCGGTGAAGTTATCGCCATAACCGGGGCTAAACCGCTGACGCCCAAACAATTGCAACGCTTGGTCGCCAAACCAATTTATTGCGGCGTTCGGGTGGGTAAATGGACCCATGGCCAGCCGGTAAAGGCCCCCTTTGATGGCTTGGTATCCATATCGCTTTTCAATCGAGCCAATCATGGGGCGGTGGTTATTTCGGGTTCAAAAGGGGGTGATCTAAGCATTGAATACGGGCAATCACGTAAACACGCTACGCACCTCAATAACCCGGACTTTTTATTGCGGCATGTGGTGATGTGCCCAAAATGTGGAAAACCTTTTTGGGCTTCCAAGTCGCGGGGCAAGAGCGGCCAGTACTTTGGCTACTTCCATTGCGCCCGTTCGCACAAATCTGTCAGCATATCCCAATCAGAGTTCCAAGAGACAATTGGCTGTTATCTCGACAAGCTGGAAGCCAAGCCGGGTTTTTTGGGCCTATTCAAAGAGGTAGTACGAGAAACTTGGGTTGCCAAAAACAAGAGCCGCCAAGAAGAATTTGAAGCCATCGATAAGCACATCAAAACACTGGAATTGCGTCAGGAAAATATTCTGGATCGCATCACCGTTTCTGGTTCAACCTTGGTCCAGAAAAAGCTTGAACAAGAGATTGAGGAACTTGAAGGCACGATCAAATCCGCCAAAAAAGAACGCTCCGGGGTAGCTCTGGTTGAAGACCAAATCGAGCAGTATTTTCAGCGAGCAAAATTCAGACTGGAACACCCCAAAGATTATGGACTAGCTGCCAGTACAAAGGGCGAAACTGTCAAAACTTGGCAAACAATTTTCGCTCACCCGCCGACCTTTGATGATTTGAAGTCTGGAACACCTCAGTTGACGCTCCTATACCGGCTTAACCACCACATTGGTTGTGACAAAAAACAGATGGCTGCGCACCTGTCCGCAAACTGGAACACCTTTGTGGAGGAAGTTTCGTTATTTTTATAGAGGTAAGAATGCAGCTGATACGACATAATTGGCAATGCCGCATGTGTCATTTTATAAAATTGCCCCAATAAAGAAAACATATTCCGTTGGTGATTTTTCTTCTAATGTAACGCCTTGAAACGGAGCGAACCCCATTATTGTATGCACACCTCTTACATCGGAATATCCACTCGATTCCAAAAATTTTTTTAACTCAATTGAAAACTCCATTAGTTCACTCCCACTCCCACCTTGAAGTGATACATGGATAACAATACCCGATTTGTTATTTAGTTTTTCTGTAATAAAAGTTTTATCATTTTCAGATAATATCACTTTCCGTTTTTTGAATATATTTACTATACCAGCGGTAATGCCGCCCTGTTGATTTTCAGAACTAACATTAATCGTATTATTTGAATTTTTCATTGAATGCAGTTACCTCAATAGCGATATTATATCAAACACCAACATACATCAAAAAAAGTAAACTCACTTGTTTCTATTAACGTTGTCTGATTTTGAGTGGTCTGGATTATCCCGTACATATTTTTGTCTATTTATTTTTACGATGTGGGCATCAGGATGTTTACCCGCTTCTACTTCTTTAACAGCGTCTTCGCGTTTAACATTTTTCCGAGCCCCGATCTTGTAGGTCTCATTTCTGCCGCCGGGCCCGTCGTTGTTTCCAATGATTTTAGTCATGAGGATCCCCCCTAAAAAATTCTATGCGGTTTGAGTTTAACATATTTGGCGTTCTATTCCCCATGCTTTTTATTAAATCTTTGAAGCCGGACTCTGTCATGCGTATTACCTGAAGTTCCATCAGTTTTGTATTTTTCGAGATTACGGAATCGCATGGACCAATTATAGCACCTATTCCCCGTGTATCTGAGAATATAAAAAACTTAGTAAGGAATTCTACTTTGCACTATTGCTTCCGTATCGTAATTTTTCGCCTCCGAGAGATACCGATCCGCCATCTGATTCAATACGCCTGAAACCACTGGATGGGTGCTCCGAAGTTTGGTCGCCCAATCCCGATATTGCTTTTCCAGAACACGTTCTTGGTCTCCACCTTCGCCACGGCACACTACGCCCCTTTGATTATACTTTCCCACCCTAAATCCTTCAATCATTGAATCGGTAGCTAACTCTTCAAGTGCATCTCTAACTGGTTCGCAAGGCCATACACCATCTTCTCCTACGGGGGCCTTGGACAACAAGTGTCCGATTTCACTGTCGCCGGGTTTACTCCTTGCCAGTTCCCGACAGCTCTGGCGAACGTCCTTGATCCATTTGATTAGATATTTCGTCTGATCGTCACCTTTCTCATGACTCCCAGGAATTGTTTTAAGTCGAT
Organism: Robiginitomaculum sp.; assembly: GCA_027071965.1. Taxonomy (GTDB): domain Bacteria; phylum Pseudomonadota; class Alphaproteobacteria; order Caulobacterales; family Maricaulaceae; genus Robiginitomaculum_B. The sequence continues at coordinate 17,601 of JALSYJ010000049.1, forward strand.
TAAAAAAATGAAACATCAATGACGCATAATCCTGAGCGATTTTGTCATCAACATTGAGCCAATCAGGATCAACACCGTCATCTGAGCGCCTATAACTGTAAGCAACGGCCTCGACAAACTGTGCTGGATTATCAACAATCTCATTTTCAAGATTTGGTATGCCATAATCAGAATTTTCTAACACCCGCAAGTAGCGAAACTCTAGCTGAGCCAAATCCTTTTTTGAAATATTGCTGTCTGCGTCTAGCAGCTTGAAAGCTTCACTAATGTGGTATTGTCTCATTTGGTTCACATCTTGGCTGTCCTCCTTACTCTTAGTTAAGGTGTCCAGTATTTGGAATATTTTTCGCGGCTGTATATGCTCCATCCTTGATCCGGCCAAGTTGAGTGCCGCTAGAGGACGGCTATGATCCAACAAGTGGCGTACCGCTTGAGCTACATGATCTTCATGAGCCCAACCAGCTGTTACGTTTTCCCAGTACGCACTGTTTCTAGCAGGGGTAGATTCTGCTTTCGACCATGTGATCGGAGCAAATGGCGCAAGTCGTAAAAAACGATCAAATTGTTGAGCTGTCAGCTCTTTCTCTGCGAGGTTTAGCATCTCCTCCAAGGTTGCCTCTGAAACTGAGCACATAACTCCAATAATCAGGTTATCGTGGTCTTCGTCAGAGAGTGAATTTTCTTCACCAATATCTTGGATAAATGCAATTGATTTTGATGGACTACCTAATGCTTTAACCATCAATTGTCCGATCAAGGTCTTAGCACCGGCGATTTTTGTTAGATGAAAGATTCCCTTTTTGCCTAATTTTTGGAAAATCAGCTTTAGAGCTTCTACTCTCTGTTTTTCCACTAGTGCTTGTCGTGCATTGTAATCATCTTCCTCACTATCTGAATCATATATGGTTTCAAGGAGCCAGAAATCGCGAAATAGCCATTCGTGCTCCCAAACCAAATCATCAGGTTTTAGGCAGTTATAAACCGCCTTCACTTCTGCCGGGTCAAATGGGTAGTTATTATCACCCTTGGCTCGCAGAGTGGCCCGGCGTGAATATGCCGTTACGCGTACTTTTTCTCGTAGTATGGACTTTTCTTCGTTGGTGGCTTTTTCCGCCCAAGCTTTAATCTTATCCCAAATGCGAGCTTGGTACTCATTTGGTAAACCATCAGTTTGCTCAATTAGCGCGGATAAATGTTTCAGCCCGTACTTTTTCCAATTAAGGCAAGCCTCCAAACAATGAACAACAAATAATCTACGCTCTTCATAACTCACGGGCTCTCCATGCCCGTAGCCATAATCTCTCCACTTTGGTTTTTCACTATAATGTCCCATTCTGGACATGTTATTGAATTGCTCCACAGCTATTTCCCAAGCCACTTCTGGGAACTTTTTCGTAAGATAATCAAAGGCTTTCTTTCTTTGTTCCAAGTCAGCAGATGTTTGCGGCATCCAAGCACGGAAAATAGCCATAAGCGAATTTATGGGTTTATTGGCTAAATTGTCCTCTAGCTTTTTACCGCTCAGTGTCGCCAATACGTTTACCGTGCGTAGAAAATATTTTTCTGACCACGCCAACTTTTCGAGCGCCCAAAGCAAGCCAGTTCGAGCATGGTGCCCGCCAAAAATCCCCGTATCTTCCGGTTTAATGACCTGTAAGCAAGCTGATTTTTGACCGGATTTTAGATCGTCTTCCAGAATCGACAAAAAGGTATCGGGCGCTATTTCAGCATAATGAGGTAGGTCGGAGTTGTGGGCTTCCAGCACTCTGACGGTCAGTGGAAATATCAAGCTGCGAACAAGGTTATTTGCTTTGGCCTCAATATCTATCCCTGTTCGTTGCTGAAAGAGATTGTTCCCATGCACTGCCAAGAGCACAGCCATTTCAGCCAGCGCCTTACGTAGGCCGCCAGATATTTCGCGTGTTTTGCCATACATACTCGCTGCCCATTGATCTTCTTTAGGAAGGTCAAGGGATGGATCATCCTCCGAGAGTACCAATTCACAACAGTCAAAAAAACGGTTTAGGTCTTGCGCTGTTATCGAAGAAGCAATGGCGTATAACGAATCAATTTTTGATATGACACCTCGATATTGTCCAACAGACCAGACTGGCGCATCATCAAGCATCAAAAGTTGATTTAGAGACTGTTCGATCTCGGCATAATTGGTGGTGTCTGCAAGGCAGGCAACAATCGCTTGATCAGAAGTGTTTTTGGCACTCCAAGTTCCCGCCAGCGCTATTTTGCCCAGAGACCGTGCAAGTGATGCATTAGTAGTCCATTCCGGGCGCTTTACCGCCTCAAGCTGCGATAACCGTCTGCGAAGGACCGTTAAGGAGCGGCCAGATTCCAAAGATAAACGATCTATATAATCCCGGTTGCACCCCATTTTCTCTAGTGCACTCCGAAACGCTTCGCACCCTAGCGGGTCAAGCGAAATGTCAGCATCTCGAGGGAAAGCATTCCTAGGGTATACGATGATGGATTTTAGGTGCTTGGAAAAATTGGCAAATGTGCGTTCTGCTTCCGCTCCATGGATTACGGGAATAATCCGAGAATTTTTTGTCAAAAGCGCTTTAAGCATGTCGCCACTGGAAAAAACCAAGGCCCGTTCAGAATAACCTAGTATGTTATCATCATTGATGCTGTCCAATACGACCTTGATGAACGCCAATCCCTCAATCACAGAATCTGCTACGATCACCAGTGGAGACTTCTCAGGCTTTTTGGCCCAATTTAGAATTATTGGATCAGCAGATATAATTGCTTGATCAAACAATTGAGGGCCAAGTTCAGGCTCACTGTCCGCTGTCCATGTTTCCCACACTTCATCCAGACAAGACACCCCATTAGTAGGCCTGCCCGTTTCGTGAGAAAACCATTCTTGTGCTGCAATTGACTGCTCAATCCACTGTTCAAAATCGGATGCATCGTAGGCCCGTACCTCCTTCCACTCACCTTCGGCATTCTTGTCCTTTACCCAATCTGTCTTACCTGCCCAACTTTGCGGCGTCACAAAAATAAATGTCGTATCTTTTCGCTCCTTTGAGTCAGTTCCATCTGTGCGATTTTTATAATCGCTGTTCGCTTTGCCACCCACCTTTTTTGTACATCCAAACTCCCAGCCTGATTTTCCTTTTGGAACCCAAGATGAGGCTTCAGCGGAATCCAAAAAACCATCCCAGCCAGGCTTTTCCCCAGAATCGTTGCCAGGAAAATCTATGGTAATAATTTCTCTCGAAGTAGAATGTATGAGTGTGCGAAGAAGTACTGGAAGTCGGGTTCTGGCGTTTATCGCATTTCCCCATGCCGATATCTCACGTCCAAGAACTTGCTGATGTATGGGTGAATATGGAGTAGGTGTCATAATGGATGACGTCCGAGCGGAGAGCGCGTCGTATTCCGCCTGCATTTTAAGCAACTTTTCCGATGATGTCCCCCAAAGTGCTTCTATCTTCTCAGCCAGTTCAGGCGAGAGTGCGGCTTTTCCGTTTAACATTCGTGACAGCGCTGGACGGCCAATTTTCAACCTCTCTGCAGCTTCAGCATTGGTCATGCCTTCAGGAATAACTTTATTTTTAATGTAAGGGCCGGGGTGTTTGTTCATTCTAATTTTCTCCTATTTGCCGCCATTGTAACATATTGTTGAGCAATACGCAAATAATGTATTGTTACGGGATACGATTTAGTCATATTGCCACGGGTTACGCATTGGTTATAGGCGTCTAGGAAAATTATTTGGGAATAGTTGTATGTCGCCGACCTCATAAAAACCGTCGCTTTGGTGAAGCTCACTAGATTTACTCTAGTAATAATCTAAATAAATAGATTCAAAGTGCTGCAAAATCGGTAGCAGAAGGCGCTCTAGGTTATTCCCCGTCTAACCCATCCTCATACGCCAACTCTGCTATTTCACGCATGAGCCGGAGGATTTCTGCAATGTCCCCATCTGAATAATTTCCGCCGATCATGCCCAAGGCTTTGCGGGCTTGGAGCAGGGTCAAACGTGTGCCGGTTTTGGTTTTTTGTTTTTGCATAAAGCCATGATCGGTAGAGCATGGCTGGGGGCGCAAGGGGTTTGCCGGGCTGGTTTAGTATTCGTCGGCCCGCATGATCGTCAAAACCCGCCGGGTGACGTTTGGATCAGCCGTGTCGGGCGATAATCCTTTGTAAGCAGTGTCGTAGTAATCCACTTTGAAAAAGTAATTCACGCCATCCAGCGTTACCCGACCAAAATCGTGTTCACCATGGGGATCATTGTCTTCGCTGAAATCAGAAAATTCCCGGATGGCCGACAAGACATTGGCGCGGACGCTATGGCTGAGGTTTTGCACCCCTAAAGTTAGCAGAATATCGCCGCCAATACCTTCCGTTCTAAGCGTATCATTGAGACGCGCCACCGTGGCCGATTTAGAATTTTCCATGGAGGATCATATTACATAACCCCCCATTTCTGCGTCAAAATTTGTCTCCGATGTTTGCTTTTCATCGAATCAATTTGTGTCAATTTGGCGTAACAACTTGTCCAATGCCGCCACGGATTTTTTCATATGATCCGGGCTGTACGGCGCATAGCGTTCGGTCATGCTAAATTCGCGAGAAGAGTGCCCCAATTGCGCCGATACATCCCACGCCGGAACGCCCTCTTTACGCATCCAGCGGGCCGCTGTGTGGCGTAAGCTGTATGGATTGACCTGCATATCCAATTTGACCTTGGCGCGGGTTCTGCGCCATGCGGTTCGTATCGTTGATACTTCTTTTCCGTTATAGCTGATAACCGGGCCCGTTTTTGGGTAATCCCCATTGTTCCAATAGCGCTCTTTAAGGGATGGCGGGAGCTTTACCGTCGGGCGGTGTTTCTTGTTTTGCTTTCGCCCAAGCGGATTCAGCAGGATTATATTATTCTCAAAATCCACTTGCTCCCAAGTCATATCGGTAATCGCTTCCGGGCGCGCCGCCGTGCCCAGCATCCAGTAAATAAAATCCACCAAATGCGTTGAGGTGGCCCCTTCGGTCATTTTGCGGATTTCAGAAGGCTCCAAAGGGCGACCTTTGGGGTCGGCACTCCCCTTTTCCAGCATGGCGATATGGGGGCAACTGGTTATCTCGCCGCGCTTCCAAGATCGATTGATCGCGGCGCGACCGACGGACAAATTTCGATTGATGGTCGTGTTGACCTGCCCTCTGGCCCGGAGCCATTGATGAAAACCCTCTTGCAAGGGAACGGAGGCCAGATCGCCCACACTACTATCACCAAAAAAATCGAGCCAGTACCGGATAGCCAGACGGATGCGCTGTTCCGTTCGGATATGCTTCCCGTGGTACTCATAATAGGCGCTGAGCACACTGGCCAAGGAAACTTCGGCTGGTGCGGCTTGTTCCGGGCGTTGGTGGTTGATGAACCAAGCGGTTAAGAGCTCTTTGGCTTGCTCATAGTCCGAAGTGCCGAGCGAAGCGCGGTGGGTCCGTCTATTTTGTTTGTCGATCCAAGTGCGGTAGTAGGCCGGTGACCCACTTCGCTGGCTAAGCCAGACGTCTCCAAGTTGGAATCGTCGTTTTGAGTAGCGTGACATGATTGTATTTGCGTGATGAGGTAGGTGGCAATTTGATACCCAAAATAAGCAACGCGCCTTTGTCCAAGTCGCACAAATGGGAGTTTTCCTTTTAAGCGAAGCTTTTTGAGCGTGGCCGGGTGAATCCCGATGATTTTGGCCGCTTGCGCTTCGCTATAGTGCCGGTAAAGTTGAAAACATTGGTCCATAGCGATGGCTTGCAACAGGTTTTCATTGGCCGGAATCCGATTTTGTGCTGCCGTGGGCAGAGAAGTGTCGCCTTTCATGAGGGGTAAAGTTAATGCCCCTTGATAGTACTTGCTTTTTATATAAGCGCCACCAAAACCACCTTGACGCTCAGGCGGTTTATGTTCTTTTTCCTTTGTGGGGCAGTCGAGCATGTTTGGTCCATTTTCGCTTGTGGACGCGGCTTAAACTATTAAAATAGCCTTGCTTTTATAAAAAGCGTCACTGGCCGCTGGCTGGTCCTACTTTACCCCCATTATTTCATGAAGTTAGCCAATAATCCTTGGAACAAAGGGCGTAGTGTTGGTCCCCGTCAGGGGCTCACTTCTGAGCAAGTACGCCAAGTCCGCGCCCACCTCTCAAAACAAAAATCCAGCCATGATACTTGTCTGTTTTCGGTCGCCATTGATACCATGTTGCGGGCGTCTGATTTGATGGCTTTGCGGGTGCGCGATGTGATTTTACCCACCGGCCATATCCGTGAGACCTTCCCTTGGAAACAAAAAAAGACCTCCGGCGGCGTATCCCCTGTCCTGACACCGCAATCTCAAAAAACGCTCCGGGCTTGGCTGATAGAAAGCCAAAAACGCCCGGAGCATTTTCTGTTTACCCGCGAAAAGCCAATTGATGGCCCCCCGATCACCGTTGGATTCTATCGGCAACTGGTGAAGCGTTGGGTGAAAGCCATTGGTTTGTCACCCCACCATTACAGCGCTCATTCCCTTCGCCGCTCCAAGGCCATTTTTATGTATGAGCGCGGGGTGTCCGTCGAGATAATCGGGCGCTTGCTCGGTCATCAAAGCCCGGCTTCCACTATTCACTATTTGGGAATTGATGAAAATGCGGCCCGCGTCTTGGCGCAAAGTCACGATATTTTTTCTGCCAAGCCAGTTCCAAAGTCCAAACCAATTCCACGATTTTCTTCTGAGGAATTGGACATTATCAGCGAGAAAATATGGGTTCGACTGGCTCAGAAACTCACCGATTTATTTGACGAAACTAGCAAAAAAGGTAGAGACTAATGATAACTAATCATCATTTTATGGGAAACACAGAAAACGGCTCTCAGGAAGAATTGGAGCAAAGCTGCAATGACAGCTCTCCCGGAAGCGGTTCAGAAGGGGTTTCACCCGCTGGTGGAAATGGAATTCGCAAGAAGCTCATCATGCTTGGAGCGGCTCTGGGTTTAGCCTCTTGCGGAGCGGAAGCGGCGGACAAAGCAAAATCACCCGAGCCAGTAAAAATGGCCGCTGTGGAACGAGTGGTGGCTCAGACTAGCATTCAGTGTCTAGCTTTGGGAACTAAAGCAGAAAAAATGGATTGTTTGCGCGAACTCAATACACGAGCGGATGCTGAAATCGCTGCGATTGATAAAGCAACTGAAACAGAAAGAAAGGCCAACGATCAGCGACGCACAATAAATGAAGTATTAAGTAACGAGGTAGAGGGGCTAAAGAAGGTTGTTGCTATGCAAGAGGAACCGACACGGTAAGGCTGGCCAAGGATTTGATCGTAATGTTGTTTTCTGTTATAATAGTGGGAAATCATGTCTTTTGCAGAAACCGCTCCCGAGTTACAGGCGTCACGCGATACAGGCCGTGAGCAAGTCGAACAAGCAAAAGAGCAAACCCAAACAGAACTAGAAAGCCTCAAGCAAGATATTGTTTGGGGAGCAATCCCGCCAACCGCACAAGCTTACCTATCAGCGCAATCCAAGCCAGCCAACCTAACTCTAGCGATTGCTGAAGCCCAAGCCCTTTTGGTCGAAGACCCGACGGCTTTAGACGATCCTGATCTAGCCCCTATGTTGCTAGACAAGTGTATCAAAGACGCTGAAACCGCCGCAAAAAGAGATGGACTTGAAACAGAAAGAGCTACTGGCCAACAGCTTGACACAACCAATGAAGGTTTAAGTAAGGAATCTGCTGCATTACAAGAACGGATTGCCGGAAACCTAACAGGTGAGGATAAGGCGGGGCAATTGGCTGACTTGATCCAGCAGGTAAAAACGGTGCCAGACTTTCCAAAGGAAGAGCGCGAAGCGGCCTTAAAGCAATTAGGCATGATTGCCGCCACTCTCAACCAAATGACGGCTTTGGTTAGCGATCCGGAGGAAGCCAAAGCGTTTAACCTCATTATTGCCAATAGTTCGCTTGATCTATCTGGTACCACAAATGTTGCTGTATTCAGCGATGTCATGGCTCAAGTAAGTAGCTCAAGCGGTATTTCCGAAAAAACAAAGGCCAAAATCCAGTTGGAAGTGTTTGGTGTTCAGCCGATTAAAAACGCAACCGATATGTTGGACACGCTTCAGCAAGTACGAGCCAATGACGGCAAGTTCCTGAATGCCGATGGCCAGTTGGTAGATTTTAATGAAAAGAATGGTGTTCCAGTCGGACGGTTCATGGTCTACCCAGACCCGAATGATGCACAGGATTTTGTGGCTAAAGCCACGGTTGGTGGCAGAACCCTAAGTTTTCCTTTTAGCCCAAACGAAAACCCCAGTGATTTGCAGCGAGAAATGAAAGCGGCCATGATTGGGGAGATTTTGGTGCAACGAGACTTGCAAGGCGTGACCCGTGAAATTTTTGGCAGTTCTGGTTTGGCGGCTCAAGGCTATTCAAGGATAGATTTAAAACCGGAAGAAGTGGCCCGGGCAGAACGATTGTATGGGGCGTTTATGGGTTTGGGTACGATAGTTTCATCAGAGTTCCCGACGGAGGAAAACCTAAACAGTTTCAAATGGCGATTACAGGCCACCCATATTGATGGCGATGCCAAAACCAACGACAATACTGGTCGTGGCGATCTCAGTTGGCAGAAGATTGGCATGCTTGATAAGACCGGAAAACTAGACATGCAACGGGTTACAGAAGTAGGAGCATTTATGAACACAAAATCCGCCGCTTTGCCGAAGTTTGAAGAGTTAGTGGAAAAATTTGGTGACGGTGAAGACATGCCTTTGCAAGAGGAGAACGCTCCTTACGATCCCATGGCTGATTTCAAAAAAATTTCCAAACTTGTAAACAATACCTATCAAGCGGGCCAGTAAGGACGGATAAGTTTATTTGGCCGCCGAATGAAGCTGAGTATCATGTTTTAGATGCTTCCTTTTAATGACCCTCAACAACCAAAAAAGAACATCACTTTGAGCGACGAGCAGGCGCAAAGAATGATGGAAATTTATAGCCATTACAGCGAAGCCATCCGGCCACCTGAATTAAAACTTAGTTCTAGTGATGCTTTGGATGACCCAGTAATTGATTATGCTTGTGTTTTTGCGTGTTGGACACGGCGAGCCCCTCGCTATCACCCCCTGTTTAGTACCCCGAATGAATGCCTAAAGGATGTCGAGTTTATGGGGTTTGATCCGCACAATTGGCCGGTCGTGACGTTCGGCCTTGATGGCCATCGCGATAACCTCATTAAGAAATCAAGCGCCGGTGATGCCATCGTGTTTGTGGGTACGCAGGGAGAACCAACCACTGAAAAAGATCAGGGCCGGTTATTGGGTGTTGCGCAGTTTGGTCGTGACCCGGTGGATACGCTCGAAATCATTCCAGAAGAAGTTCTTCGCCCGGAACAATATGATGAGCGCGGGGGCTTCCTTTGGCCCAAAGCCTTGATCATGACTCGCGTGTGGGAATTCACCGACGCCCCCAAACCGCTGTTGCTGGACGTGCTGGAAGAACAGCTCACCTATCAAGCGACCATTCAGGCAGTGGAGCTGAATAAGCGTGACACGCAGGCCGTTTTTGATCTACCTGCCAAGGAAATTGCGCTGCCCGAAAACAAGGTGTTGGCCCACTACCACCGTTTGAACATTGCCTTGACCGGTGGCAAGCCAACCAAGGGCGTTGTTCCCTCTGCGTGGTCGGGAAAGGCAGGGCGAACGCTTGGCAATGAAAGCGTCACCTATGCCTTGCGCTTTGGGACCACCAATTGTTGGAAAGTTGGCCACACCACCGACTTTAAGCGGCGGCTTGGTGAGATCAACAAGCACATCCCAACAGAAGTTTTGAATGCCGAATGGAAACCTTTCATGCAGCAAAAATGGCCCGACGAAAACATGGCTTTTGATATGGAACAACGGGTGCTCAACACGCTGGATAAGTACCGCTCCATTGGCGAACGCATCACATGCACACAAGCAGAACTTGAAAGTGCATGGATAAAGGCTCTACATAGTAGAAAGTAACATAGATGAATCGTAGTTATATGAGTGCATATGCCCAATCTTAAAGGTCCAAAATTTGTTCAATACTTCCAACCTGTCATAAACGGGCTGCGTGATCTTGGTTCTTCTGCCAAGCCCAAAGAAGTGTATGGCTGGATTGCTGAACATCACGACATTCCCAAAGCGGAAATCGAGGGCACAACGAAGGGCGGGCAATCCAAGTTTGAGAATAAAGTTGGGTGGGCGCGGTTTTATTTGGCCAAGGCCGGATTGATCGACACAGAACAACGCGGCGTGTGGGTGCTAACCGAACAAGGGCGCAAGGCTAATCTTTCGCATGATGACGCCTATCAGATGTTCCGCAAAATTCATGATGGCTTCCCCAAGCCAGATAAACAAACCGGCAAGCCCGAGCGGGCGGAACCCGTTGCCGATGAAGACGCCAGAGAAAACACAACAGCTATCGAACTTGTCGATATCGACCGGTTGTTGGAATTATTGATTGATGAAGGCTTGGGCGTGCCGGAAACCAAAGCGCTTACAATTGAACACGGATTTTTTGAACCGTATATGTGATTAGGGCGTGCGGAACTTATAGAGGTAGCAACCATGAAATGTTTTCTTTCCCATAGTAGTGCTGACAAAGGACGCTATGTGTCTATCGTTGCATCCAAACTTGGCCCGTACGCTGAATATGATGAGAAAACTTTTGAAGAGGGTATGGGTAACCTTGAAGAAATAATGAATGCAATGAACCGGTCACAAATTTTTGTCTTATTTATTTCGGATCATTCGTTGAACTCAAAATGGGTAAAAACGGAAATAACTGAAGCAAAAAGGCTGTTAGTAAATGGCGATTTGAAGCGTTTTTTTCCGCTAATTATCGATAAATCCATTACGCATGAAGATAGTCGTTTACCTGAATGGATAAGGCAAAATTATAATTTGAGGCCAATCACTCGACCGGTTGTGGCTGCCAAGAGAATTCGCGAAAGAATGATAGAAGCTTCGTGGAAGTCTCACCCCATGTTGAAAGAGCGGGATCAAATTTTTGTTGGGAGAAACGCGCAAATTGCAGGTTTCGAACAGAGAATAGACGATTTCAATAAAAGGCAACCTCTAGTCGTTTTTGCCTCGGGTCTTAGGGAGATTGGCAGAAAGGCCACTATGCGTTACTCATTGCGCAAATCAAATATTGTAAGAGACACTTACGACCCCGCTCGCATAGACCTGACACAAGAAGACGGTATCGAAGGTTTTATTACAAAGCTCAATGATTTGGGGTTTTCTGAGGCAATAGACATTTCAAATATGATGGTCCGCAAACAGCATGAGAAAGCTATTCTCTGCGCCCAATTATTATCTGATTTATTTGATGCAAAGGAGATAATAATTATTGAAGATCATTACTGTATCGTTCGGTTCGATAGGGATATTGCGCCTTGGTTTTTGCAGGTCATTGACAACCTTGAAAATGAATCTTTGGGACTCTGTATTGCTACTTCCTCAAAGGCTGCAAAATACAAATACGTACGGGATGACAGATTCTATTTTATGGAAATACCCGAGTTGGAAAGGACAGAAAGAGACGGGTTGTTTAAGCGTTATTCAGAGTATTTGAAACTTGAGTTATCTCTTGAAGATTTCAGGAATTTTTCCCCGCTCTTAAATGGGTTTCCTGAGCAGGTTACCTATGCCGCAAGCTTGATCGAAAGCCTTGGGAAAAAAGACGCGTTCGACAAGGCGGATGAGATAGTTTCATTTTCTACATACAAGGCTAGCATTTTTATCAAAAAATACGAAGAAAATGAAGAAATTATATCCTTCCTTCGATTTATTTCTTCCTTCGAGTTCATATCGCTAGATTTTATTACTTCTATTGAGAGAAAGTTGAGTAAATCACTCAATGAAATTCTTGATCGTTTATTGGCTGACAGCGTTTGTGAACCAATTGGAAATGCTGGTCAGTATTTTAGAGTAAACGAAGTTATTAGAGATGCAATCGTTAGAGACAGGACTCGGCTAACGGAGGAGTATAGAACTGCCCTGAGATCGTTTGTTGAAAAATTTTCACATGACTATGACGCCGAATACTATGATATTTCTGAATATCATATTGCGATAAAAGAAGCGCTCACTTCTGGCATAGAGCTTCCAGAGAGCATGCTTATACCTGCCCATTTTCTGAAAACTATGAAGGATTTGTACAATAAAGGAAGCTATCGCGAAGTTGTTGCGCTAGCAGATAGAGTGCTGCTTAAAGAGGCTTACTACGACAAGCATACATCGCAGGACATTAGGTACTATCTGTGTCAATCATTGGCGCGCATGCATAATGTTAGATTTACATCTGAGGTCCAGAAAATCAAAGGTCCAGAGCATGATTTTCTATTTGGATTTTATTATCGCTTAAAGGGAAGATATGATGACGCGATAGAGCGATATAAGTCTGCAATGAAAGAACAGCGGACGGAGCAGAGGGCGCGACGAGAGTACGTATTTGTTTTGACAACAGTTGAAGCCTATGAAGATGCACTATCTTTGGCAAGGGAGAATTACGAGCGGTACCCTTCAAATCCATTCTTAGTGCAAGCATATTTTAATTGCTTGCTTCATACGTCCATTGACCCGAATTGTGCTGAAAAGTTGCAGGACGTCTTGGATTCACTAAAAAATATACGAGGTGCGCGTGCCAATGAAATGCTTGATACTTTGACGGCTCGATATGAATTTCAGTTTGGGAATAAAGAACTTTCATTTCAGATGATAAACGCAGCGATAGAGATACATACTAACGTAGTGTATCCCATACTAACAAAACTGGATATGGCAATACATGACATGCAGCATGATACAATATCGTCATGTGTAAGAAGGCTCGAAAGTGGACGTATTAGTGCAGGTCACAAAGTGGCCATTTTAAAGGCAAAGGTAATATTGACAGCCATTGAGGGCGACAAACCAAGGGCCTTGAGAATGATTGATAAAGACCTTGGTCATTTGAATGAGAAAGCAAGAGAGAAACTTCAATTGCGTGTTCATGCTGCATGACGGTAGCTGACAGTGTTGTTCCGCGTGCTGCCCCGGTGCTGCCCAGAGCAAATTTGGTAAAACGCAAAAGCCACTAACCTATTGATTTTATTGGCGCACCCGGCGAGATTCGAACTCACGACCTCTGCCTTCGGAGTTTTCTCAGAGGTTGTATTTTGTGTTTCCTCTAGTGGTAGGAAATCATATTTATTGCACAATAACAGTATGTTAATGGAATTTTGGAATAATTATTATTATCCCCACTTTCCCTGAATATCCCGAAATGTTATATATTTTGGTACCCTCTAGGTACCCCGAAGAACGGGCAATGTGAAAGATTGACCCCTGCCTTCAGATGCCTTTAGGGCAGAGGTCACGATCTGGGGTACCAAAATGCCTAAAAAATCGCAACAGAAGCTCACCAAGAAGGTTATGGACAACCTCTCTGTAATTCCCGGAAAGGACTACTCTGTTTGGGATAGTGAGCTTGCCGGATTTGGCGTTCGGATCAAACCATCTGGCAAGAAGTCATTTCAAATCAAATACCGGACGGAAAGCGGTCGCCAGCGTAAAACAACTTTGGGAAGCTATGGGCGGCTCACCGTTGAGCAAGCAAAAAAGCTGGCGCGGATCGAGCTTGGGTTAGTTGCTGCCGGTGAAGATCCCGCAGCCGTTCGCATTCGAAAGAAGCAGGCACAAAGCGTGGCTGAGCTTTGTGATAAATATTATTCTGATGCCGTTTCTGGCAAAATTCTTTATCGTGGAAAAACTAAGAGCCAATCGACGTTGGCTATAGATAAGGGGCGCATCAATAGACACATCAAACCTCTTTTGGGAGCCAGAAAATTTGCGGACCTAACACGCGCTGATATTGAGAACTTTATGTTCGCTGTTCGTGACGGCAAAACAGCCTTGCGAGAGAAAACGGGGCCGCGTGGTTTGGCTCGTGTAAAGGGTGGGATGGGGACAGCAAAAAAGGCAGTTTCTCTTTTGTCGTCCATTTACAGGTATGCAATCCGTGAAGGATTGATCGAGCACAACCCCTGCCAATATGTCGAATTGCCAGCCGACAATAAACGCACAAGATTTTTGAATGAAGACGAATATGGGCACTTTGGGCAAGCTCTCCAAAATGTTCGACAAACCACCACCTATGATCTGGCTTGTCAGGCAATTTTGGTTCTGGCCCTAACCGGCTGTCGCAGGAGTGAAATTCTGAACCTAAAGCGTGAAGAAGTGGATTTCAAAGGCAGATGCTTGCGATTGCAAAGCACCAAAACCGGCCCACAAATCCGGCCCTGTGGAAAGGCTGCGCTCGACATATTGAGAAAATTATTGACGCACCATAAAAGCTATTTCGTGTTTCCATCCGGTCGAGGTGATGGCCCTATAACCAATATCAGATCGCCCATGGTGATGATTGTTCGTCAAGCTGAGTTGGAAGATGTGACGCCACATACATTGCGCCATAGCTATGCCACGGTGGCGCACGAGCTTGGGTATAGCGAGCTGACCATTGCTGGTTTACTTGGCCACAGTGCTGCCAGTGTCACCAGTCGTTACGCGCACCATGTGGATCATGTGCTCGCAGATGCGGCAGATAAGGTATCGGCGTTGATTTTGGGTCGCCTCAATTCAGAATAAAACTATTCGTTGCCCAGATTTGCATCACATCTTGTTTTGTGACACAATAGGACTACATTATTAGAATAATGATTCACGGAATATGGCTATGAGCAAAACAGAATATGTCAGGGCGCGTATCCAGCCAGAGATAAAAGATCAGGCGGGTGCAATTTTAAGTGAACTTGGTCTTTCCATGTCCGAGGCGATTTCCCTGTACATGAACCAGATTGTCAAACATCGTGGCATTCCGTTTCCGGTCAAATTGCCAAATGACGAATTGCTTGCATCATTTCAGCAAAAAGAAAATGGTGAGTTAGAGGAAATTGATGATTTTGAGGCCTATACAGAATCGCTTATAATGGAAGCCGATGAAGAGCGTAAAGCAAACCAGTAAGTTCAAAAGACAATACAAAACCTGTATCAAGCGTGGTTGTGATCTTCCCAAATTTCTTGCAATTCTAAATTTGCTACGCGCAGACAAACCGCTTCCTGTGCGGTGCCGGCCTCATAAACTTGGTGGCAATTACAAAGACAAATGGGAATGTCACATCGAACCTGACTGGCTCCTCATCTATGAATTTGATGAGGAAACCGTATATTTGCTTGGTACCGGCACCCATTCTGACCTTTTTCGATAGCGTCAGGAAGCTACGGAGCGGCCCCTGCTATAGAGCTGTCTTAACACTGAAAGGTTTACACAGGCCGTCTGGTTATTGAAATTTTGCGTCCACCTGCGCTTTGAGTGTATCGAAATGCGCATCAATGTCTTTACGCGAAGAAAGGCGGGTGCCAAGCCCTCGCTCTTTCTGCTTCATAGAAGAAGACACAAGGGCACCGATCTGCGTTTGAGTGTAACCGGGCAGAGAATTGCTTTCATCATCAACCGCAACGGTGACGAAGGCATCACTGGAAATATCCCCACGCAATTCTGCAGGCAATTTAGAGGCTGGGAAGTTGTACACCGTGTTCATGGACCCATCGTAGCAAAAAAAATGCAAAGGAAAAGGGCGTTCCCACTCCCATTAAGCACCAAATTTACTTGGGAATATTTTCCTATTTAAATGCTGACTTAATTCAGAAATCAGATTGATTGCAACGATATGATGTAGGGGCAAATTCCCTATTAAGTTGATTGGTATAAATAATTCGATACAAAGATATGCATGAAAACAGGCGAATCAAAAATACTGGAGTCGTTAGCTATTACTCAAGCCGCTAGGCAACGTGAATTTGGCAAAAGACGAAAATCTTACGATGAACAGAGATTTGAGTTCTCTTTGGTACAAGATCGAGAATCTGAAGGCTGGATTTCAACCCGCTCTTTGAAGACGGGTATGAAAATGCGTCGTTCCAAGTCTTTTGATGAAATTCTAGAAAACAGGTTTTGGTGCGTTTTGTATAAGTTCGGATACGCCGAACTGAATGTAGGTCGAAAATTTACGGTGCCAATTAAAAATCGGGAAAAACAAATTTCAAAGCAAATCGACGTTTTTGCCAAGGATGATGAAACCGTAGTTGTTGCTGAATGCAAGGCTTCGAAAACACTTAGAAAAAGGTCAATGCTCAAAGACCTTGGCGAATTTGATGCGAATAAAAAATCAATAGCCGACGCAATAAAAAAGCATTATGGGAAAGATTTCAAACCAAAGATATTATGGTTTTTCGTGACCGATAATATTCGCTGGTCTGATAATGATTTAGCTCGTGCTAAGGAAAATAAAATCAATGTCGTGCGTGCACGAGAATTGCTTTATTTTGAAGAATTCGCAAATAAGATGGGGAAAGCTTCAAAATATCAATTCCATGCTGAATATCTTGCGGGCCAATCAATTCCGGCATTATCCGGGAGAAAAATCCCTGCTGTTGCTACTAAACTAGGAGGTAAAAGGGCATATATTTTCTCGGCTCGAGCCGTCGATATTCTTAGAATCGCGTTCGTAAATCATCGAGATCTGCGTGACCCAAGTGGAGCGCCCTCTTACCAAAGATTGGTGAATCCAAATAGACTAAAACAAATAGGAAAATTTTTAGATGAGGGTGGGTATTTTCCAAATACCATTTTACTGAATTTTCATACAAAACCTCGGTTTGATAAAGTCGGGAAAGATAGTCAAAGCTCATTACAGTTTGGGGAAATTTACTTACCAGATAAATACAAAAGTTGTTGGGTGGTTGATGGCCAACACAGATTATATGGGTGCACATCTGCAGAAAACATGGAAACCATTCCCAATCTTTTTTTTATTGCCTTTGAGGGAATATCAGCAGTTGAAGAAGCAAATACATTTGTCACTATCAACGATAAACAAACAAAAGTTCCCAAAAAACTTATTGCAGAACTTGATGGCGACATAAAATGGGATTCGAAAAACCCGAATGAAAGACTTTTGGCAATTGCATCGCGAGCTGTCGATCTGCTGAACACTAAAGGCGGTAGCCCTTTTGAAAACAAAGTTGTTACTCCAGGAGTTACCGCATCAACTACACAACCCCTAAACTTGCCTCAAATGCAACAAGCAATTTGCCAATCAAAATTGATTGGAAGCGTTTGTCGAAGGACTGGAGAAATATTGCCAGGCCCGTGTTGGGACAGTGACTCTGAAGGGAGCCTTCATCGTCTAGTGAAATTACTATGTTGGCATTTTGAAAATATCGAAGAAGCTAATCCGGAGAGATGGAATGCTGGAAAAACTGAATATCTTTGCTCCAATTTTGGAGTAGCTAGCCATATTCGGTTAATAGCAGAATTGATTGAATATATTTCAAAAAAGGAGCATTTCAATTCAGTTGAATGTAGTTTAACTGAAATTCAAGATGCTCTAAAATGCTACTTTAAGCCAGTAATTGATTATATTTCAACAGCAGAAAACAAGGATTTTGAAGAACGATTCAAAGTTCCTTTCGGCTCAGGTGGTTTACCTCGATATTATTTTAAATTGGTGGAATTGGTTCGAAAAAAATATCCTGATTGGGAACCTGAGGGCTATGAAGACTACATTCAAACAATTTCTGACGAAGAAGCAATTCAAGCGGATAATGATGTAAAATGGGTACAAAACAGGGTACAAAAATATGTTGTTGACGAATTAAAGAAAAAATATGGTAAAAGTTTTTTTGAACGTGGTGTGCCAAAGCACATTCAAAAAGAATGTCAGAGTAAGAGAATTGAAGATGATCCAGATAAACAATACTCAGTAGAAACATATCTCGAATGGATCAACATCAAGCAAATTGTGGAGCAAAAAAATGAGAAGGAATTTTTTACAAAATCCTTGAGTATTCGACTTCCTGACGAAGGCCGTAAATTGTTTTTTCACACAAAATGGTTTGACGTGTTCAATGAAACAAGACGCATTCAAGCTCATCCAGTGGGTAGCCGTCACTATCGAGAAAACGATCTTGCTTTTCTCAAGTTAATCACTGAGGAACTGAAGAAAAAACTTTCCAAAACCCAAGGAGATGCGTAGTGCAACCGTTCCTAAAATGGGCGGGTGGAAAACGATGGTTGGTTCAGCAAATCCCTCAAATTTTCCCGTTTGAATATAATACATATCTTGAACCCTTCTTGGGCTCAGCTGCATGTTTCTTTTACTTGGAACCTGAACGTTCGATATTGTCTGATACAAATGGCAAGCTAATTGAGACATACCTAGCTCTAAAAAAATCCCACGCCAAAGTTCATGATTTGCTTAAATATCACGCAAGAAATCATTCTGAAGCACATTATTATAAAGTGCGCGCTCAAAAATTGAACGCCCTTCATACAAAGTCTGCCCAGTTCATTTACTTGAATAGAACCTGTTACAACGGCCTTTACCGTGAAAATAAAAAAGGCATATTTAATGTGCCAAAGGGCACAAAAACAAGCGTGATTTTATCAACTGATGATTTTAACAAAACAGCCGGTTTGTTGAAGCACTCTGAACTTTGCCATTGTGATTTTGAAGATACAATTGATCGTGCAAATGAAGGTGATTTAATTTTTGCTGATCCACCATATACCACTGCTCACAACTTAAATGGGTTTGTTAAATACAATCAGAATATATTCAGTTGGAAAGATCAAGAACGCTTGAAAGAGGCTCTCGTTAGGGCTGATATGCGGGGCGTGAAAATTCTCGTCACTAATGCAGCCCATCAATCAATTCTAGAGCTTTATTCAGATTTTGGAAATATTTTTGTATTGAACCGAAGAAGCGTGATCTCAGGACTGAATAAAGGTAGGAGCGATACTTCTGAGTTCCTGATCTCAAATTATAAACTCCCATGTACGGATATTGAGGAGCTGAAACTTAAAATGCCTCTTTCAAAAGAATATCAAAATTTCGATGCCAGCCCCTAATTATAAGGGCTATTCGTGTATATGATACACTCCGTCATTAGTTCCAAATTATCAACTCTCCAGCCGTCTTTCTTTTGGCCTCGGCAATGGAATAGGTGACGTTTACTTCTTCCATCTGGAACGCCTGAAAATTCTCCCGAATTGCCGGACAGTCATTCAGTGAGAGAATGAAGCGGCCTCTGATGCTGGCCAACAGGTCGGCAATTTTCTCAAAGTCAGATTTGCTGAACAATTGAGAGCCATATTCGCCCTCAGTCCCCCAGTACGGTGGATCAAGATAGAATAGCGTTGATGGTTTGTCATAACGCTTGATACATTCCTCATAGCTCAGGTTTTCGATAACAACGCCAGACAGACGTTCATGTAATTTTTCGACAATGGGGCCGACCTTGAGGCTGTTGAACCGTGCTGTGGTTTCAGGGGCAACGCCAAACGCACGTCTTTCCAGACGCCCACCAAAAGCATTTTTCTGTAAATACAAAAATCTTGCGGCGCGTTCCAAATCCGTTAGCGTAGCTGGGTCAGTCATTTTAAGCCGCATAAAATCCTGACGGTTGGTGAGCATAAAGCGCATCATATCCATGAACGGGCCGTAATGGCGTTGCAGGATACGAAACAGGTTTGTCACCTCGCCATTATAGTCATTGATGACCTCGCATGGCGGTCGGTGATCACGGCGAAAGAACACACCGCCCATGCCACAAAACGGCTCCACATAGGTCTTGTGCGAAACGGCATTGATCCGCTTAATCAGGGTGGCGGCAAGGTTTCTTTTGCCGCCAATATAGGGTGCCGGTGGTTTGGCCGGGGATACTTTTGCCAACTGGTTCATAATCCTGCCTCCTGAACGAATGTGGTTGAAGTGGCTTTTCTACCCAGCATAAAAGCTTCCAAGTCCTCTTGCCGATAGCGGACGGCCCGGCCCATTTTAATGAATACCGGGCCACCGCCATGGCAGCGCCATTTATTTAATGTCGAGACGGCCAAGCCCAGATAAAGGGCGGCTTGGCGAACGCTCATGACTATTGTGGCCGGGTTTTCTTTTGTCGTGATGTGCATTTTCTTTCTCCTGAATGTGTATGCGACAGGAGAAGAAAGGCAGGAAATTCAATGCGTTGCAGTAACCACAAGGCAATGTGTTTTATTGTTGGATTGGTTTTTCGTTTTGCTATGGCTTTGCCTGATGGCAGACCGCTTGTGCCAGTGTGGTTGTGGTCCGGATAGCTCAGGGAAATATGAACCTTTGTTGTTATAGTTTAATCGAGAGCAACAAGGAAAAGCGTTACCTTGTTGCTCTCGATTTCTATGCGCTTGGTGGTGGCTTCGAGTATGTCCCGTTTGGTTGAAAGGGACAGAGTTGCCCATTTGGAATAAAGGTTATCAAAGGGAGAGCGGCTTTTGGTTTGATAATATTGTGATTTTAATTGTTCAATAAAGATGGCTTCCAAATCTGCTTTATGGATTTTAGCTTTGCAGGTTCGGCAAACATATTTGTGACTGCCCGAAGGCACATACATTTTATCACCGCACTGACAAAACAATAGCCCGGCAAAAAGGTGTGCAGGTTTTCGTTTTGCGCCGCCCTTTTGGGATTTCAATATGTCTTGGCATTTTCGGAATAGAGCACGCGGGATCAGCGCTTCGACCTTGCCGGTTTCGCCGGTGACTTTTTCATCATTAAGCAAGCGCCCAACGGTCTGGCCGGTGAAGTAGGCATCATTTCTGGTTTTGAATCCTTCGGCGTTCAGTATCTCAGCCACGGTTTTTTTACGTCGATGTTCCAGAAAAAGCTCGAACAGTCGTTTGCGAATTGGGGCTTCTTTTCCATCGAGCACCAGCTTGTCGCCGTCTCTTTTGTATCCAAAACTGGTGGGGCCAGAGCGCGCCATATCATTCAGCCGATTTCAGGACACGGGCCAGTTGTTCCCGGCGCATTTCAAGGTCGGCATCGGTGGCGTAGGCCATTTTGATGGCTACAGAATAGCCCCGAACGGTGCTGCCTTCCTCGCTGTGTAAATCGCTTCTGGCTTCGATCTCGGCGGGTAAATTATCCGGTGTGAAGAACTTTACCTCAGAGCGCCCAGCAATCATTTTTTCGATCTCTTGGAGCTTGGTTATGTCTTCTGAAATCACCCAGACTTCATCGGCCCCGGCGGCAAGGCATTTCTCGATATTCTGCACCTCATAGTCATTGGGCGTAGTGACAGTGATCTCACAGGCGATACAAAGCCCGGCACGGCTCATCCATACGTCAATCGCCCCATCTGCCACCTGATATTCCAGATCAGCCTTCCAGCCATACTGGTTGGCCAGACTTTTGACCATGTTCTGAATTCGGGTGTGCTCCTTGCCACCGCGCCCGGTGATTTCCGGCTGTCCCTCAGGCTGGCTTTGCAGCTTGGTTGGAAGCAGCATATCCGCGTGAGCTACTTGCTCGAGCTTGGCTTTACCCATGCCCGGAAAGACGATGTTTTGCGCACTGTCTTGCGGTTCATATTTCCAGCAATAGGATTTACGATTTTGCGTGAGCATCTTCTCAAAAGAAACCTGATCCATCTGCTTTTGGCTTTCAAGCAACCCAAATATTACGGAAACTCTGATGGCTTCTGGAACATCATGTCTAATCCAAAAGGCAAAGTCGGTATCCCATTTGCTCTTGGACATAGATTGCAGAAAATCACTTGAGGTGCGCATTTCCTGCGCCAGCAACCAGGCATCTTTGGCATTCACGCCGCCGCAAGCCTTTATGCTGGTGTTGGCCAGCACACTGGCACGCTCAGATGTGCTCAACTGGTCGGTATGCTGATGGGCTAGTATCAGCCCAATTTTTCGTTTGCGGCCTTGCGCCAGAAGAACCTCAATCGTTTCGTCAAAATAGTCCTGGCATTCATCCACATAAAGATAAGTCGGTGTGCGTTCGCCTTCCGGGATCACGGCGCGCTCCATGATGGCCTGCCCAATCATGGAGAGGAAAAAACGGCCATAAAGGGACGCGCCGTCTTGTTTCAGCAAGTCCTTGGCGGTGTTGATGAGAATAATGCTGCCGTCATTGAGCTTGGAATAAAGGTCAATCTTGTTTTCCTGTGATGAAAACAACCGCTCAAAGGCCGGGGTGGAAAGTACGCCCCAAAGCCGTTTGGAGATTTGGCGTTTGGTCTGGTTAAAGCTTTTGTCTAAAAACTCTCTGGCAAAGAAAACCCGCGCACTGCCCGTGAGTTTATCCATATAGGGGATGAAGGGTTTGGGGTCGTCCATTAAATCGCGCAAGGTAAGAATGGTGGCGTTTGGAATTTCCAGCATCAGCCGGGCCAGATATTTGAACACCACCCCTTGTTTAGCGGTTAGCTCTGCACCCAAAAGCTCGCCAAAGAAATGCTCATAAAGCGCAATGGCCGAGTTTTGCACCTTTTCCCGCTCAACGGCCCCGTATGAATTCAACCTCTTTTCATCCAGCGCAAACATGTTGATTGCCGCCGGGTAAAGAACATCGGTCGGGTCGATCATCACCAGTTTGTCTTTTAAGGCTCCATGATCGGGGTGAAAAACATCCAGCCGTGATATTTTCTGGATCATATCGCCTTGGCTATCGACCACCACAACAGAGCGTTTCTCACGCACCGCTACACCCAAATCCCGGAGTATCCATTTTTGCAAGAATTGCGTTTTACCGTGCCCGGTGCCACCCATAATATGGGTATGTTCAAACCGCGCCGCATCATTTACCGCAAGTGGTAATTCCATATTGAAGAATTGCCGAAAAGGCGTGCCGACAAGATAAGTATCGACCAGTTCTTGCGCATCCAGTCCGACCGCCTTTTTGGGCGTAACGAAGCGATGATGGTTGGAAGGCACGTTCCTTGGATCAATTTTTGAGGCTCGAAAGAGGTTAGCTTCCAGCCGATGACGAAGCGGATCAAGCAAATTGAAGTGGATAAGTTCCTCATCAAAGGAATTGCCCATCACGTTTTCAACCGCGTCGGCAGCATCATCGACAATGCTGGCAAAGCGAATGCGAAAAAAGGCATCATGCGCATTTTCTTCCAGTGCGTAGCCCGGAATAAGGTCCAGCAAATATCGACAGATAAAAGTGAGATGGCTTTGCAATTCGGCCATAGCCGGGTCATAGTTTTCTATAAACCGGATTTGCCGCCGCAGATATTCGCGTACTTCCATTGCGTCCCGGCTATCGGGCCGAAGGGCAAGCACATTTTCACCAAGTGGGGCCAAAGCCTCGTCCGCGTAAAAGGCTTTGCACAGGTCAATCAGGGCATAGACGATGGGCGTTGAAAGCTCATACTCTAACCCGACTATGGCTGGCGCAAGAACCTCACCGGCAAAGGCTGTGTCGTCCAGTTCAGCAAGAGGAGAACTGGCCCGAAGACGCGCAGCCTGTTCCCATACCTCTTTGGTGTTGCCAAGTGCGCCTGTGTTTTTCCTGATGCCAAGCGAAAAGGGTTTTAATGCCCAAAAGCCCGACATGGATCAGTATTCGATGATCTCTTCGCCTTCAAACCCGGAACAGGCGTCAAGCATACCTTTCAATCCTTTGCAGGCTTCTCTGATACTTTCTTCGGCATCAATGATTTCGAGAATGTCCTTGCATTCAATGGTGCGTCCAGTCACCAGATCATTGACACTGATTTTAAGATTAAGCGCAAGCGCAGACAAATTGCGCATAATGCCTTTGGCGCTGGCATAGTCATCACGTTCAACTTGAACCCGCTCTTTTGAATAGACAATTTCCTTGCCCATTTTGTAGCGGTTCACATAGTCCTGTTCCTGCGCCGAAAGGTCGACCTGTGCGCCAAGGGTAAAGACCACCTTTTTGGCAAGACCTGCTGTACGTTGTGATTTGTTGAGTCTGAGTTTCATAATTTCCCCCACCAAGAGTATATTTAAGATAATAGACTCGCATAGGTTGTATTATTTACCTCATTTAGGCAAGGGTTTTCCCGCTAAAGGGACGTGACGGCGCACCATCAATCATTAGTTTCAGGTCTATGTGGTAATTGGGAAGGGTGATTAAATCCAGCTCACAAAACCTTGGGGCAAACTCTCTGGCAATACTGCCAGCGTCCTTGGCGCTTAGGCGAAAGGATATGAGCGTGCCGCTATTGCCAAGAATGGCATCGCGTATCTCCGGCTCTATCTGGTTCAGATATTGATGGGAAAGAACCAATGAGAGATGGAATTTGCGTAACTCCGAAGCCATCTCTGCAATGGAAAGCGTGGTGAAGTTTTGAAACTCATCCATATAGAGGTGAAAGTTAGCGCGTTGGTCTTCTGGTATGTCCTGCCGTGAATACGCAGCCAGTGCCATGGTGGTGACAAGCAGGCCCCCTAGCAAACCGGCAGCATCTTCCCCGATTTGCCCTTTGGCGAGATTGACCAGAAGGATTTGTCGCTCATCCATAATCTGGCGAAACGATAAGTCCTTTTTTGGCGCAATGAGAATTCGTCTTACATTCGGATCAGTCAGAAATGCTCCCACCTTGTTTTGAATGGGAGCGATGGCGTTTAGGCGAAAGGGTTCGGAATATTTTGCATATTCCTGCGCCCAGAAATATTTGACCTGCTTATTTTGCAAGCTCCGAGCAATACGGTTTCTGTAGGTCTTGTTGGTAAGCAATTTCAGGATGTCGGACAGGTCGGAACCTCGCACTTCCATCAGGGTCAAAATGCAATTGCGCAAGATGTGCTCCATTCGTGCGCCCCAGCTATCTCCCCACAGCTTCTTAAACACCTCCAGCACACCCGATGCCGCCAAACTGCGCTTGTCCTCGCGTACAAAGCGAAGCGGATTGTATCCGTAGACTTGGTGGACTTCGGGGACGTTTAGATAGGTCACTTCATCTTTTCGGTGTTCCGGTATGTCGGCATAAATGCTTTCCACCAGATCGCCATGGGGGTCAATCAGGCACACGCCGCGCCCGGCCTCTATATCCTGCAAGATCATGTTTTTCAGCAAGGTGGACTTGCCGGTGCCGGTTTTACCGATGATATAGGTATGCGAAAGTCGGTCGGCCTGCCTGATGCCAAATTTCCTGTATGGCAACCGGCCATTGGTTTGTGCAAGATAGGTGATTTCGTTGGGTATGTGGGGCATTCACCCATAATGCCAGAGCTAGTGTGGTTTTGTAGGGGGCGGAATATATCGGTTGGATATATTTGTCTGAAAATCTTGCGTGGCTGGATCTGAAAAATACTTTATCAGCTCATTGATTGTGCTCTTTGCCCAGGCATCCATCTCCTTTTTTGATAACTTTTTTGTCCGAGGTATGTCCCGATGAGGTGCACTAAGAGGAACGCCAGTTCCATTTATGAACAGTGACCACGGTAAATCGACAGGAATATCAACGTTTTTGGGTGATATAGTCGGGTTCGAGGTTATGGATTTGAGCAAATCGCCTCTAAAGTCATTTGGCGTGGTTTTATAGCCAAGGATAAGGCTTTTAGCCTGTTCAAGGAATTGTGCAACACGGGTCATGACTTGTCCAATATGGGCGGTTGGGTTGATCAACTGGTCTTCTAATTTGACCACAGATTCTTGCAAGGCTTCCTGTTTTTTATCAAAAGCAGATTTCGTAATTTTCCCATCAATGAAAAGGTCCATCAGGCGCTCAAGGCGGGTTTTGGCATTAGCGAGTTGTAACTCAATTGCCTCGGTCTGTGATCGCTCGATTTGGTCCGCTTTTGATTTGGCTAATTCAAGACCATGGCACAAAGCTGTAACCAAATTATCGGTAAATTGTACGCCTTTTAGGACGCGGTCTATTTCATCAACCAGTTTGTCTTCCCGGATGGATTTCATGGCACAAGAGGTCGTGTGACACCGGTAATAGACATGTCCCTTTTGCCGTTCAGCTATGAGGCTGTACTGACAGGTTTGGCATTTGAATGTGCGCTGAAACGCAAACAAGCGTTTCTGAGGGTTTTTACGAGCCTTTCCCGTCAACACCGCCTGCACCCGGTTAAAGAGTTCTTTGGTGATGAGGGGCTCGTGTTTGCCTTTATAGGTTTCCCCGGTCGTCCGTATGAAAATTTTTCCATAGTAAAATGGGTTGTTGAGGATGCGGGAAAAGCCGTTCTTTCCCAGATTACCCCCGGCGTTTGATCGAAGGCCGCTCCGGTACATTTCCTTGCCAAGGGTAATGAGGCCATAGTTATTTGTTGCATAAAGCTCGAAGGCCATTTTCACCAACGGGCCATAAACTGGATCAATGGTCTTTAGCTCGCCGCCGCCATTGTCCTGATAGCCTACAGGCGCTTTTAAGGGGTATATGCCCAGCTTCAGTCGTCCCCGCATACCCTTGAGGCACTCTTCGCGCAGATTGCGGATATAATCAGCAGCAATGACCGCCTGAATGTCCGCCGATAGCCTGCCGCCCCTGCTGGAGAGGTCATAGTTTTCGGCAGATACCTGAACATCAATGCCGGCATCAATCAGTTCGCCCAAAGCGGCCCAGTCTTTTAAGTTTCGGGCGCTTCGATCAATCTTGTGAATAATTAAACCGTCCGCCTCACCCTTGCGCAAACGCTTCATGATGTTGGTGAAAATGGCTCGCCCGGTTTTGGCGGCGGTGACGGTCTCTTCAAACCATTCGACAATCTCAAGCCCATGCCTTTGAGCGTGGAATTCAATGGCAGATTTTTGTTCAACCAAGGAGACGCCTTTGACGCCTTGCTTCACCGTTGAGACGCGGGTGTAGGCAAAGTATTTTTTCATGAAAGTAAGTGCGTCTATTTTACAAAACCCCGGCTAAAGAGTCGAATCTGGCATCCGTGGTAAGTCATCTCTGGCTTTGGGTTTTTCGTTATGCTCCATGATTGCCAGCAGAACCCTGACAAAGGCAAGTAAGTTGGTGCAACAGGTATCTAGCTCTTCATCGGTCAAATGCGGGTAGTTTTCTTTGAAAAACGTTCGCAGGTCGGAATTTTCCATGGGCTATTCGATTGAACTATTGCCCAAGTCCTCGTCCTCATACATTGGCCATGGGAATGAACCATTGGCTCGGTCTTGCAAAAACTGCGCCCGGCAGGTTTCCAGATACTCATCAAGCGTTTGGTCAAAATCCTCGATCTCTTCATAAATCAGATCAAGGCTGTCTTCGGATAATGGTTGTTCTTTTTTTGCGGATTTATTTTTATTGGTCATACTAGGTGAAGTGTATTTCACCTGCCAATTTTTGGTAGTGGCCGGATTATAACGTGTGAGAATATTTCACCCTCTTGGAAATTTTGCGCCAAGACGTAGGCTTGGGGGTATGAGCACACCAACACCTGAACCAAGCCCAACCAAAAAGAAAACAACCACAGAGACAGTCGTATCGCGCATTCTTGGCCCGCAATCCTTTGTGGAATTGCTGTATGATCCAGTGCAGGAAAAAACCTCTTTGGCCGTATGGAAAGACGGCACGTTTGAGGTTGTAGCCAAGTATGCTGTGACGGAGACAAAACAGCTTGTACCGGTCAGCGCCAACAACAATCTCATTAAACATGATGTCCTGTTATTGCCATCCTCGGCAAAGGAGTATGGCGAGGAAAGCGATCTCATTGCGTCCATTCAATCCTTTATCCATCGTTATTGTGATCTGGGCGAGCGCTTTGAGATTGTCGCGATTTATTACGTCTTGCTAAGCTGGGTATATGATCGCTTCCGAGAATTACCGTATTTGCGAATGCAGGGTGATTATGGCACCGGTAAAACAAGGTTCCTGCAAGTGGTCGGCTCGCTTTGCTACAAGCCGCTCTTTGCCAGTGGCGCATCCACCATCTCACCCATTTTTCACACACTGAACACGTTTAGGGGAACTTTGGTGATGGATGAGGCGGATTTTCGTTTTAGTGATGAAAAGGCTGACATCATCAAAATTCTGAACAATGGAAATATGAAAGGCTTTCCATTATTGCGCTCCAAGGTGAGCCGCGCTGGAACCTATAACCCCAAAGCCTTTAATGTGTTTGGACCAAAGGTCCTGGCCACGCGAGGCGCATATCAAGACCCGGCGCTGGAAAGCCGTATCATCACCTTGCGCGCCGGGACGGGCAATATCAGGGCGGATATACCGCTCACCTTGCCAGAGAGTTTTGAGCTAGAGGCGTGCACATTACGCAACAAGTTGCTCATGTACCGGTTCAAAAACTGGCATACAATGAAAACCAAACGGAGCGAAGCCCCAGAGCAAACATCATTGAGAGTTTCGCAAATCTTCCGGCCACTTCTGGCAGTAGCAAAGGATCAGCAGGCACGATCTATAATTTGCCAATACGCATCTGAATCTGATGTGATCCTCAAATCTTCGCTTGCCCATACACCGCAAGAAAATCTGCTCAAAATCATCCGTGAATTGATGGATCAAAAAGCCTCACCACTTTCTATCAAAGCGATTGCTTGCGCCTATCAGATACGCCACGGCGCGGAACATACCGCCCCCGTCACCAATAAATGGGTGGGCGGCGTCCTACGTGGCCGCCTGCACCTTGCCACAGTGAAGCGCAACGGCATCTATGTGATCCCAGAGACGGAAATGCCGAGGCTAAGGGCTTTGTTCAAACGCTATGGCGTAGTTGAAGAAAAAGAGGCGGCTTAAAACTAGCCAAAGATATGCACCTCATCAAAACCAAGTTCGATGGCAAATATATCATTGATCACCAGATCAGCCGCCATTTTCTCATAATCCACATAGTATTGAAGCGGTTCGGGAATAGTGACAGATTGCTCAATCATCTCTTCGGCATAATCAGTCACAGATTTGTATTCACCAAAATAGTGGTCTTCAATGGCGCGGGTTGCATCGCCCAGATTGCCAAAGTGCGCCACTAGCGCCCCGCCTAATTTGCCATGCTCGGATATAAAGGCGGCATATTTAGCGATTTGCTCAAGGCTTTCATATTCGTGAACTTCTATGCCTTCAAAACCTTCATAATCATGCACGGCATATTCCTCTGCCCCTTCCATGGGTGAGGTTTTCAGCATGGCTCTGATTTCCTTTTGAATGCCGTCAATGCATTGGGCGGCATCGATCCATTTTCCGTGTAAATGCCCGTTATTGTATGCGGCCAGACAGGCCACATAAATTCTAATTTCTCCTAGCTGTTTTTTCATGTTCTCGTCCTCTCATTGGGTTTGGGTTGCGACAGCAACCCTTGCCCTTTGGCGAAAACGGGGTGTGCAAACGGAAAGACAAATCGATGCAAAGTGGTGCGGACGCAGCGCAGCGAGTCACGGTTTGCGTCTATTTTTCTTGTAGTGCGCCGAGGGGCAGTGCCCCTAAGCGCAATGTTGGTACTTGGCGTACGCTGGCAGGACTTGCCGCAAACCCATAAGTCTCTTTTCCAGCCGCGCCGTCAGGCAAGCGCGGCCCTTAATCCATCTGCTTGCAAATAGAAGTCCCCAATGTCCCTGAAGTCTTATGATCTTGCGCATCGACGAGCGGAGCGAGTCGTAAATATATCAAATAGATATAATCCGGCCCCTCACGCATCGGCGCTTATTGGCTAGGATGAAGGCAATGCAACCGGGCCATCTTAGCATTGCTCATTTGCAACTAAAGCAATTGCCTATGTTCAATTACATCAAGGCCCATCGAAAAAACTGGGGACTGACCCAAAGAGAGCTGGGCTACATCATCGGGTTTGATAACAACGTCCGCATTTGCCATCTTGAGCGGGGAAAGAAACGCCCAACCTTCAACGAAACCATCATTTTTGAATTGCTGTTTGACAAAGCGCCAGGCCGAATGTTCCCGGATATTTATCGCCAGATCACCAACGAGCTAAATGATCGGCTGATACCCTTGGAAGCGCATTTTAGAGAACTGGAGCGAACCCAACAAACACAGGCAATCATCCAACGGCTTTATGAGGTCAGGCTGGGTATTGAGAAAGCTAAAAGTCATCGTAGATGAAAATATACGAAGGACGGCCACCATGTGTTCTTGGCGTAGTGGTGCGTGGCAAAACGCTTGGGGTATTGTGTGCTGGATCCACCCGATTTTCTGCTGGACAGGGGTGTGAAGGAATTTCCTGATCGGCAGGTGAAAAAAAATGAGAAAATGGCACGAGGTAAATCTGCCGATATTAGTCGTTTTTCTTTGGAAAATATCAAAAAAACCTTGGTTCTGATAAATATTTGAAATTTGGTGTGACACACAATGTCTTGGCTATAAATTTCTATTATTGTCTGATCGCATATCTACTGAACGCGAGTAATGGTATGAGAGGCATCATTCCATGATTTTATTTATGACTATAGCATTGAGTTTTTTACAAAATTTTATCGACTCTAAACAATCAGAATTTTGAAACTTGTTTGTCCAATAAGAAAATTATTGTGATCAGATCCGGCTTTGGTGGTAGCTAAAACAGGAGGCTGTTTATTTGCACAAACCAACGGATGCCTTTATGATAGAAAGCTCATTTTATGGTGAATCACATTCTACAAAACTACTCGCTCTAACGCGACCCTTGATAGACGAACACTTGACGAGGCGCTTTTCGAGAGTAATGAAATGAAGAAAGCGGCGTGATAAATAAACCGAATACGCCTTAGCTCAGTCGCAAACTTATGTAGAAAAAGTGGCCGCATCAGGGCTTGACTAACAGAAACGATCTAATTTTTTGCCGGAGGGTGAGGATAAATATGGCGTATCAAGAAAACCTAATAAAATCTGCTAAGTGGCTGTGTAAAATACAAAATAACGATGGTGGTTGGGGATTAACCCCTAAACAGGCCAGCTCATTAGTAAATACTTCAGAAGCATTATTTGTTCTACAACAAGCTAAGATGGGGGGTAGTAAAAACGCTCGGCTGGGATTGCAGTATATAAAGGAAAATTACAATTCACACTTAAAAACACGGGGTTCTAGAACACGTTTCGTTGCCTTTCCGCTATTAGTTATTAGTACTTATTATCCAAATTATGACAAACAATTACAAAATCGCTTTTTGAAGTGGCTCGTGTCATCAGTAAATAAAGACGGGGGGTGGGGTGATGAAAAGGATGCAGACAATTCTGATATTTACTCTACGTATTTATCCGTCATTGCAATCAATTCCATTGAACCAAACCATGATTGTTTGGCAGGGGCAAAAAATTGGATTTTGTCTGCTGGTTCAGAACGAGGTTGGGAATTTGATACAAAAAATGGACCGTCCTATTCTGCAACATCCTATGCGCTAATCGCTTTGAAGTATCTAGGTGAGACCAAACATAACTTAATCATTAAAGGTTTGGAATTTTTAACGACAATAACTCATTGGGGGGATGAAGATGCCACTTTGTCGGGCACTTTATGGAGACATTGCACTCATTCGAACGTTTTGTGTGCCTTAGCTCTTTATGAAGAAGATTTATTTGCAAGCACAATGGCAGAAGGAATAAGGCATTCGAATCACTTACTTTCTTCAAGTGGCGGTTGGATGGAAACAAAAGGTAGTATAGAAAATCGATCAGTCCGTTCGCAATATTGGGCTGTAGCATACTCTGATAAAATTATTCGTAATTTTGACCCATCAAAATTTATTCCAAGAATAGATGCTGAAAGACAGAGCAAAACACTCAAACAACCTGATTTTCAATCCTTCTTAGTCTCCACAAAATGGGCGACTGTAATTCCTACGCGAGTGTATAGAGTAATTGTATACGGCATTCTTGTTTTAGCATCTTCATTGGCACTATCAGTCCTACCATTATTACCAATATGGAGTCCAAAAACACTACAAACTGTAGGTCTATTTCTACTTATTTTCTCTGTTTTTCTCATGAATAAAAGGAAGACGGTTTTCCCAAATCTGGCAAAATATGCTCCATATGTTATTGTTGTCATGGGGACTCTGAATTTATTATTAGGCATCACTGTACGTTCTGCAATCGACTCAATTAAAGAATGTGCTAGTTTTATTTTCGGATTATTACAATACTTATGAATAATTTACATATATCTCTATCATATGCTGCAGGGTTTTATACCCTCCCTTTCGAAACTTTGTGCGAATATGCCGCTAAACATAACTATTACGGCGTTCAACTAATACCGGACCAAAGCCCAAATCTATATTTTGAAATAAATAGCGCCCGTGCAAAAAAAATAAATACTATTCTAAAGGAAAATGGGCTGACAGCTTCCTTACATAACGTATTTTATGACATCAATCTAACTTCGTTGATTCCAGACGTTCAACACAATTCTATAAATATTACAAAGAAAGTAATACGGCTATCAAAGAAACTTGGCGCGAAACATTTAACCGTGCATCCTGGCTATATTTACCCGGGCTGGAGGAGCGATCCGAAACAGGAAACTCGCTATTGGGAAGCAGCAAAAAAGGGGATATCTGAAATTGTTGGTTATGCAGAAAAACAAAAAATAAAGCTTTTATTCGAAAATGGTTCTTATCATTTAACATCAAAAAATTCACCTAAAAGCATAGCTTTTCACATTGGTATAGATATTGAAGAGTTTAGACGAATTTTAGATTTTGGATGTGGAAAAATTGGTGTCTGTTTTGATATTGGAAAAGCACGAGCGTCAGGCATAAAATTTGAAGATTTTATTATTGAGTTCGGCAATGATATTGAGCAGGTGCAATTCTCATCAATTGAATCATTGGAGGAATTTTCAGAAACATCAAAAAAAAATGGCCTAGACTTGGAAAAAATTGATTTTGTATACGAAGGAAAGCTTGTTATTGAACGAAAAAAAATAGAGAAACTGTTGAAGCATGGCCCGTGTTAACAATTTAAAAAGAAAAATGCACCTCTTCTGACGCAGATGTACTCTTTATAGCATTGGTAATAAATTGTTCTGTGGCATTAAACAGTTGGCATGGAGATGAATTTTTGTCTTTCAAAAGCTCGCAACACACTCCTGCAAAAAAAGCATCCCCAGTTCCTAAAGTGTTTTCATTCTTGACATCAATTTTAAAGGCGGAAAATTTTTGAATGCCGTGTTTGTTATAAAACACAACTCCATCTTTTCCTAATGTAACTACAAGTAAATTTGTTTTTGCTAAAGAGAGCATTTCTTCCGAACTCAATTCAAAAAACGCATCACCGAAAAAAACAACTGCCTCACGATGGTTCATGGCCAAAAAACTCAAAACGTGTGTCGAACATTTTTCCAATGCTGTTTTTAAGCGCAGAACTTTTGTCTCAGAAGCTATAGAGCAGAAAATAGGTAGCCCCCTCTCTTTAGCCAACATGCATACAAGTGAAATTTGTTCTGGGCGTAGATTTGTGTCTATTACTACAGCATTAGTGCCTTCAATTAAGTTGCAAATATCAATTAAAGAGAAAGAGCCGTTGTCGAATGGTGTGGTACTTACTGCCTGTATAGTTTTCCCTTCCTGAATGATGGCTACGTATCCACCTGAAATGTCATTATGTTCATCATAGACAAGAAACTTTGTTGAAATTCTATGCTTTGTAAATGCAGATTTTATTATAAAGTCCAATAGAGAATTTTGCTTTGTAACTGTTAAAAAATTCACTTTTATCCCGTATCGAGTCATATGTTGGGCAATATTGTACGCTACTCCCCCTACTGAATAGGAAATTCTTGTACCTTGAACATCAACAGGCATGGGCAGCGACGGAGAATAATTGGCAATGACGTCGAGGTGGCAAGAACCAATAATTGCTATTCCACCTTGATAGCCCTTTATCACAATTTATTACCTCTCTTAAAAGCAATTTAACAACATTTATATCACTTACGCAAAGTCAAAAATAAATCTGGTCTACCACTTTGCTCTAGGGAAAGTCCTAAACAATGCCGATTCTTTGTTATGATGGTGGCATGAGGATATACTAGATTATTTAGTCAATGCAGTTAATAAAAATCTGTTTGTGCTCATACAAACATATACTCTCGGTTGCAGTACGTTTGGACGTGTAGTGTTTACCAATTTATTCTAGAATGCGGTCAGCGACAGTGCAGATAATAATATGTAGGTTTGAGTAAAATTATAAACATATAAATTTATGGAGAACGTAATATAAACCTATATTTAAACACTATAGGGCATATTGTTTAATGAATTTGACTGCACGTCAAGATGAAAGTAGCGATCCGTGTTTTCATTCATCCGGGCGTTACCATGAGTATGATTTACGACAACCAAGGCCGAAGAAAATACCTTACGTTATCTGAACGAGATCGGTTTTGTCGTGCCGCCATGAAATTACCGAGGGATGAGCGGACGTTTTGCCTAACGATTGCTTTCTCTGGTTGTCGTATATCAGAAGCCTTGCAACTGACTGGCAACCGAATTGATCTTGAAGAGCGTGTGCTCATCATCCGCACCTTAAAAAAGCGCCGTAATGACATGTTTCGCGTAGTTCCGATGCCGGAATGGGTTTTGGACCTGATCCAAACTCACATAGGTTCAATTGAGGGACAATCAGAACGGTTGTTATGGCCATGGAGCCGGGCAAAGGGATGGATGGTCATTAAACGAGTGATGGCTGATGCGGGTGTCGCTGGTGGACATGCATGTCCCAAAGGGCTGCGTCATGCCTTTGGTATTGCCGCAATTCAAAGGGGAATTCCGCTTAATCTAATCCAAAAGTGGCTGGGGCATTCTAAGATTGAGACTACAGCCATTTATACCAACGCCATGGGTGATGAAGAACGACTGATTGCAGAGCGAATGTGGACGCCAATTACGGCTCTAACACCCTGATTTGAAGCCGTATTTTCCACTATGCCCTATAGTGTTTAAACGCTGGGGGCGTCCATGACCAAGATAAATCTATTGCCAAGAGGCATATTGCTCTTTGGCACGACTGTGTTGCTTTCTGGGTGTGTCGCTGCGGCAGCGCCTCTAATACCGCTCTTTACGGCGGCAACTGTGGGCCTAACCGGTTTTACTGTTTACAAGACCGTGCAATCAGCAAATGGCGGGAGTATCGGGATTGCCTTCCCTTCTGTTGATGGCAAGGAAAGTCCTCCTGCACCCATCCCAAAAGGAAGGCGTGCCGCCATTTGGCCGGGTGATCCTGTTGAGGTGTATTTTGCACAGAAGCTTGAAGCGTCTGGTGGTTTCGACGTTACGCCACCCTCTCGTGTGTCAGCCGTGCTGCAAGGTGCAAAAATAACCAGCGATATAGAACAGCTAACAAAAGCTGAGCGGGTAGCTGCCTTTAAAGCTGTGTGCCGTGCCTCGAACGTTAACCTTGTCTTTGCGCGACAAAAGCTTGGTTCATCTTTTGATGCAGGGTTTTTCAAACTGTCTCGCTCAAACACAACCAATAAAAATAATCTTATGGGGTTTTCTTGCGCTCAAGGGTCAGTGGTTTGGCGCGAGCAAATGGCCATCATTGTTGAAGATTTAGGGCCAAAATCACCGGCTGCTGATGAAGTCAACAAAGCCGCCGGGGAGGGCTGGGCCGAACGTGTGATCAATGCTCCAAAAATGTAACGAAAAGGAAAAATATAATGGGATTGTTTGATGGATTAAAAAAGACAGCAAATGTGAATCTGACGTCTGAAGCTGCTCTACTCTTGGGCTGCCTAACCATGATTGCAGCGGATGGTGCCGTTGATAAGGATGAGCTCGCGATAGTTCGGCGCATTGATGGTCCGAATGATTCTGACCATTGGGTAATGGCTCTGAAAACATGGAAGCAACATGATTTTGCAACGTGTGCTGGTTATGTGTGCGATTTTATTGCCGAGGCACATATTTTGCCATTGTTCGCCAATTTGATTGACATTGCCATGGCTGATGGGGAGCTCGAAGGCGATGAGCAGGCCTTGCTAGAGGAATACGTTAATCACCTGAAACCTGATGCTAGCGCTCTACAGAAAATGGTGGAAGTCATCCAGATCAAAAACTCTGTGCGCACGGGCTAATACCGCTTTGCCGCGCCCCCTGCTCATTACGAACAATGCCGAGGAAAATGAGACATGAACACCGTAGACACGCTTAGCAATATCGCATGGTTTGCCACAATTAAATTGGCGTTGGCTCGTGGATTTGCATCAGGATTGGTTCTAGCCGCTTTTTCAGCGACACAGGGAAATTCCATTGCAGAGGTTATGGGCGTGCCCTTTATGTGGGCGATATTTTCATTGTTCATGTTTGGTCTGGTCTATCTACTTGCTAAGATTCTTTCCGGGGTACTACCCCTTATAAATCTACTCCCTCTTCTCTTGTCTCTTATGATCATTGTTGGCGACCCCATTGTATATGTGTTCAACCGAATGTTTCCCAAAATATTAGACCTAACCGATTTCAAAATATTGAATTTCAACGCCATTATCATCGTCTACCACCCGGAATGACACTGCTAATGCTCAGGGCAGAAGATGTTGAATATACCGAAGAGTATTTCAATCTGGGAGGGCGGCTGATCGATAGAGAAAAGGTGCTCTATGCCTCGCATCAGCGCCGGTATTTTGTTTTTTCTCTGTTGCTGGCGATCGAGTTACTGATCATTTTTCTGGCGGTAAAATACGGAGTTCAACCAATATTGATCGGCATATTTCTGTTTCTGCTTTTTGGTCTGCGCAGAGAGTGGAAAAGACGGGCTGTCGCCGTTTTGAATATTCTTGATGTGGGTCATGTTCAAATATACGGGCTGAACGATGAGGAAGCGCAGTCGTTGGTCGCACAATTGAATGAGGCAAACCTTTAACGAACCGATAGAGCTCGATACTCCACCATAGGGGCTGATGTGATCAACGCGAAAGGTGGCCAATGGCTTCAAGAAAAACCTGTCGGCCGTTAATCTGAATTGAGGAAATTGGAAAATGTCAGATAAAAAGCTGGTTGAAACGATTTATGGGAAATATTCCAAATTTGACATTTATTGCAGTGATAGTTGGGGAGCGACAGACTTCTATCTCTATAAGGATGGGAAGCCTTGGAAAAGCTATTCAACATTAAGCGGAGCAGTCGCTGAGGCGAAGAAGCATTGATCAGCCGCTTCTCAATTAGTTTGAAAATTTGAAAGGTTCGTCGTTCTTTTCAATCCAAAAAACTTATGACATGATGCAATAATCAATTACCTCATCAAAACTCGCTTCTTCACGGATAAGACGGGCTTCTAAGTCGTCCAGATGCGCGATCGATGGTAATTTATTAGTAGCCAAAATATCAATTTTGTAGTTTGGACAGTAGTTTTTCCCAACCCTTGAAAGCTGTTTGCTCAACTGATTGAGGGTGTGATCCCGGAGTTCCAGTTGAAGCCTGCGAAACAGGATCCACCGGTGGCAATCGAAGAAATCTGACTTTTTCGATGAATCATACTTTCGAGCACTCCAGCCGATTTTTTTGGTGGCTTTGAATAACACTAAGTCATGGATAGTATGCCATTTTTTGAATTCAAAATAGTTCCGTGGATTGGGATTATCATGAGTTACTTGAGATTGAAATTTCAGCGCTACCGAGCTGTCGTATTTGTCTAGGGTAGCCAACACCTTGTTTAGAGACATAATATTTCCACGAATTGAGGCAGGCCATCTGAAGTAAAGTATCTTTTGAGCATCCAGAAACCGCAACTCACGACCTGTCGTAACGTCTTCGCGGTCCCAGTTCCTATCTACCCTGTTAGGAATATACTGGATTGTTTTCCCAGCGAACCTGAAAATGCTTTCGGAGCTGTACGATACTATCTTTGTTTCATCTTTTTCATTGTCATCGTGGAGATAATAAAAGGCTCTCCCAAAATACATAAATGACTGGGCGATTTCTTCAATTAGATGAACTAAATTTTCATCTATCGACCCAAAGTCGTATCGGGTCTGGACGTTGTTTAGAAGTCGGTGTGTGAGTTTGTAATTGTTGGTTTTGATGTCAAAGAGTTTTCCAGAACGGGGGGTGCCATGGAGAAAGATATTCAGAAAATCCTCTCTGAACATATTTTGGTTGAGCCCGCCCTCACGGTCATATGTCCTGACCAAAAGCCTGTCGATCCAGTTCAATCGCGTTTCGTGGTAACGTGACCTCATCGGTTCTGATTTTA
Organism: Robiginitomaculum sp.; assembly: GCA_027071965.1. GTDB lineage: Bacteria > Pseudomonadota > Alphaproteobacteria > Caulobacterales > Maricaulaceae > Robiginitomaculum_B. Next base: position 55,545 of record JALSYJ010000049.1, read on the forward strand.
CAAACCTCATTGCACTGGCTCTTCGTTTTCGGCTAACCGTTGAGCAAGACTGGTGATGTGGTAATCCAGCTCAAAATCAACGGGCTCAATCTCCGGCAGAACCTTAATTGCAAAAAACAGGTGTGCTGCGTCTGAATAGCTCTTGAGGAATGCATTTACGATCTTGCTGTTATGCTCTTTACCCCGGGTGTAACTCATTTGATCACCATATCCGTCATCTCTGGCCCGGCGCTCAAAAGCCTGCTTCCAGCTGATACGAATTAAATCCCTAGGAGGTGCGTACAAACTGAATCTCCTCCAGTCTGCAAAGCGTAACATTCTGATCAAATACTCTTTTTTATCTGGAGACTTATCGAGCCAAGTGAACACTGCATCAAGTGCGGTCTTAGTTAAGATTGGGTTGTCGTAGTACTCGCCATAGAGAATGGCGAACCCCATCACCGATGCCAAATCTTTCACAACTGATGAAATCAGAGAAATACGAAACTCATCCCGCACAGGCAGGTTAGGGTCTGGGAATTTGGTATCAGCGGCCAGTATGGCGAGCGCTACAAATGTGCGCACAACCTTCTCCAACTTCTCTGGCAGGTTCTCATCCAGCGCATGGATGCACTCTTCGGCCAAAAGATAATAAATTTGCCCAAAATAATCTGGCAAATCCTCGTCATAATTATCTGAGAAAATATGATCTACGAGCCCCGCACTTCCAAGCATCTCAATGGCCTTATCTCGAGCGTCCACAAATCCACTTACCATTCCGCTCGCATCAATGCGCGGTAGAACATATTGTTTTTCATTATAGTGCTGATAGGTCTCGTACCTACCCATGAGTTGTGACAGGTCGTCAAACCAGCGCGGCAATTTCCAGAACGAATGCAAACTGACCAGAACGACTTGCGTTGCAGCTTCGGGATTTTCATTTTTGAGAAGTGTACGTGAAAATTCAAGAACCTGTTGTTGATAAAAATTACAAATAACCGGTAAGATTTTTTCATACTTTTTAAGTAGTTCCTGAACGACGAGTTGCTGAAGGTATTTTGGTTGCGACAAACGTAGCCCCTCAACGTCTTGCTCGAATTTGATCCGATTAATTATAAAGGCAGTATCTACTTGCAAAAATGAAGGTAAGTCGCGCATGGATTTTGCAGTCCATTCGTCCTTTTCAAAAAAATCTGCGAGTTCTGTTTCAAGTGTGAAAATACGCCGCAGCGTTTCAAGACAAAAGTTGCTTCCTAACGTCGCCCAAGTATCTGAAATGGCAATGAGCATTTTCTTTTGATCTTTGTCTGCTGCCGCGTTTTCCTGCGAAGCCGCCGTTTCAATCAGACATCGAATCCCGTTTAGCTCGTTCATCCCAACATCAAAATGAAAACCAAGCGCGTACTCTGAAATTCGTGTAGACAATCGCCCAAGTAGCGTTAGTGCGAGTTCATAGTTGCGTTCCTTAAATGCAAGTTCAATATGGCTTTCTAGACGTTTTGTAATGTCATTTTCAAACCAGTTCATATCTGGCTTTTCTTCAGGGTTCAGTTGTGTGCTTGTATTTAAAGCCATTGTTGTCGCGCTATCTCCGGCAAAAAACCATTGCCGATGCTTACGTCGGCGAGGAAACCAATAGCTGCTTTGATCGATCTCATGTTTCTTGTGCAGGTAGTGCAATAGAAGGCGTGAAAATTGCTCTGTAAGTGAAGGAAGGTTTTCCTCTAATGCTTTGGTGTCCTCCTTTATACTATCATCAATGTAAATAAGTTGACCTAACAGCCGCCTTGCCTCTTGTGAATGGTGGTTTGCAAGAGAATCTGAGTTTGTCGTGTTGGCCGCACCCTCAATGTGTTTTGCAATACTCGGAAGCAGTTCGCCTCCAACCAATGGTTTTAGATCAAAATAATTGAACAAACGCTGCCCCAATGGAAACAAGGTCAGCGACGTTACTAGCGTTAATAGCGTTCCAGTCAGGTATATTAGATAACCAGGCTCAAGCCCAAATAATGGCAACGAAGTCGCGGCCAGACAAAAAGATGCTGAGAAGACCAATATCCTAGAATATATGCTCCCCACCTGTTCAGACGTTAGAAGCTGAATAATGTCTCGTCGCAGCTTGGTATAGCCCGCGCTCAAGATGATCCCGATTGTTGCAAAGTAGATTGAGAAAATCGCAGTTAAGATCTGAGCATACATCCTCAACTGGTCTATTAGATAGGATTTGTCAGCGTCACCAAGAGGCTTAAGTGTTCTGAGTTCATTAAGAGGAGAACTTTCAACATATGCAAGAAAGGATAGAAAAACAGCTACCCAAAAAAGGTTTTTAACTCCAAGGCCCAACAGGTTTGTTAGTATTACAGAATTTTCCCTAAATTTTGCAAAGGCTTGTTTTTGCTTGTAGGTCTGAGCCTCAAGTTGAAATTTAATTTTACCGATACGGTTGCTGGACGACCAAAACCATCGCTTGGAAATCATCCATATTGTTATTCGCTGGAACAATGAGCACCTACAGTAACTGCACTTTGCATTACATATAGAGGTTTCAAGTCGACTTTACGATATATTCCGCGGCAATACTGGCTTATTTGTATTAGCAAAGGTTGAATTCACCCGGGCTGGTAGTACGAGAATTCCAGTTTCATAGACGTGAACAAGAATGCGTGCGTTATTTTAAATTGTATTGGGTGTTACGCAGAAGGTCTTTCGTTGGTACCCTCTAGGTACCCCGCAAACATATTCAGAAAAATGTTTGCCGATGTTTAGGTGTAACGTATTGAATTTATGGAAAGTTTTGGTGCACCCGACAGGATTCGAACCTGTGACCTCTGCCTTCGGAGGGCAGCGCTCTATCCAGCTGAGCTACGGGTGCAGATTTGCGGGGTATTCCTCGCATACTGGCGCGGAACCTAGCCGATGGCGCGCTGACAGGCAACGGCTGGTATGTAAAAGCTTTCAAAAGAATTCATGGTTTTTTGCAATTAGTTTTATCAGCTCCTTTATAAGCTCTTAGGTCTGTGCCTCCTTATCATTGACGACATCTTTGGTTAATTCTAGGAACACATCTTCTAGATCCGGCTCTTTGGTTTGCAGATCATCAATCCTTATACCGCAGGCGCGAACCTTCTCGATCAGGCTGGCTACGCCTTGTGCCGCGCTGTTATAGCGAATTATCAGTGCGCCATTCTCATTCAGAGCAATATCCATTTTTTGCAAATCTTTCGGGATTTTCTGCAGTGTCTCCTGTGGTTGGATGATCAGGGTTTTTTGGTCTATTCGCCCCAACAGGGATTCTTTGGCCTCGCAGGCCACTACCTCGCCATGGTTGATAATAGCAATTCTGTCGCATAGCTCCTGAGCTTCTTCGAGATAATGCGTGGTAAGAACAATAGTCGCGCCACGAGAGTTCAACTCCCTTACATAGTCCCAAAGCTGCCGCCGCAGATCAATATCAACACCAGCGGTTGGTTCATCCAGCACCAATACTGGCGGACTATGAACCAGCGCCTTGGCAATCAATAATCTGCGTTTCATGCCGCCTGATAGCGTCCGTACATAGGCTTTGGCTTTATCCTGCAGGCCCACTGCCTGTAATATTTCCTTGGTACGGCGTTGTGACTTTGGTACCCCGTAAAATCCAGCCTGATATTCCACGCTCTCAACAGGCGTGAAAAACGGATCCATATTGATCTCCTGTGGCACCACGCCGATGGCGGCCCGGGCCTGACGAGGGTTGTCGTCAATATCAACCCCCCATATTTCAGCGCGGCCAGCAGTTTTTTTCACAAGTCCGGCAAAAATATTTATCAATGTTGACTTCCCGGCACCATTGGGGCCAAGCAGCCCAAAAATCGAGCCTACCGGAATATCCAGATCAACTCCTTTTAGGGCGTGTTTTGAAGCCAGCCCCTTTTGTGCCGGATAGGTTTTTTCCAAACCAAATGCGCGCAAGGCAAATTCTGGCTGGGATGGGCTGGAATTTGACAATTTAGACTCCTGAAGGCTGACAACCTGCATTGACCAACAGGTTTTGATGCATAACTATGCGCAATAAACCTCATTCACAAGCACACAGGCTGGATTTATGAACAATACCCAAAACTACCCGCGCGGCGCGGCGCTGGATGAACTGGTAACAACCACACGAGTCTCATGTGCTGGAAATGGTTTATCCGGTCATCCCAAAGTTTATTATGATCTGAACGAAGATGGTGAGGCCTGGTGCTTTTACTGCTCCAAGCACTTTGTCCTAAAAGGCTCATCTGCTGACAACAGTTGATACAGGTGCATTTGCCTGTTTCGCTAAATATCCGATGCAAATTGCTGTTGGCTGCAATTGTTTAAGCCTTGCCTAACAAAAAACAACTGCGCACAATCTAACACTCTAGAACCAGCAAGGCTGTATATCCATGTCGATCACCCGCTCGCTTAATGCCGATAGTCACCTTATTCTTGTTGATGGATCAGCCTATATATTTCGGGCCTATCATGCCTTGCCACCCTTGACCCGCAAATCCGATGGCGCCCCGGTTGGGGCTGTTGCCGGGTTTTGCAATATGTTGTGGAAACTGACCGAGGAAACGAAAGACGAAGGGCGCGCAACTCATTTTGCAGTGGTCTTTGATGCCAAGGGCAAGACTTTCCGCAATGAAATTTATGAAGAATACAAAGCACACCGCCCCCCGGCGCCAGAAGATCTGGTGCCGCAATTTGCCATGGTTCGCAGTGCCGCCAGTGCATTTGGGCTGGCCAGTATTGAAGAGCCGGGCTTTGAAGCTGATGATTTGATAGCCACTTATGCGACACAGGCGGAAAAACTTGGCGCAACGGTGACTATTATTTCTTCGGACAAGGACCTTATGCAATTGGTCAGCGACAAGGTACACATGCTTGACCCGATGAAAAACAGCCTGATTGAGGCCGAGCAGGTTAGGGCAAAATTTGGCGTTGGCCCTGATAAGGTTGTTGATGTGCAGGCTTTGGCCGGGGACAGTGCCGATAATATTCCAGGTGTCCCCGGTATCGGGGTAAAAACTGCTGCTGCCTTGGTACAGGAGTTTGGTGATCTGGAAGGTATTTTGGAAAATGCACATACAATCAAGCAAAATAAGCGCCGTGAGAACTTGATTGAATTTGCCGATCAGGCCCGGCTTAGTCTGAAGCTGGTTACTTTACGCAAAGACACGCCTATGCCCGAACCACTTGAGGATATGGGCCACAATGATGTGCAAAGCGATGTATTATTATCATTTCTGGGCGAAATGGAGTTTTCAACACTGACTAACCGGGTGCGCCGGGCTTTTAATGCGCCCGCAGACCCGGACGATTTTGAAGATCTTTCCGTTCCGGTAATTTCAGATGAAAATTATATTTGTATTACGAACATGACAGATTTGCAGGACTGGATTGTCCGGGCAGAAAAAGCGCGAATAGTTGCCATTGATACGGAAACCGATCGACTTTCCAGCACTCATTCCAAATTGGTAGGCATTTCACTGTGTTACGCCCCCGGATATGCCTGTTATATTCCGGTTGGGCATACCGGCTCCGGCGACCTGATGGCAGAGATTCCAGAGCAATTGGACATTGATGAAGTAATTGCTGCATTGCGACCTCTGCTTACCGATGCCAGCGTGCTTAAAATCGGGCAAAATTTCAAATATGATTTAGGGGTGCTGCACCGTTATGGGATTGATGTCAGCCCGTTTGATGACACCATGTTGCTTTCTTATGCGCTTGATGGTGGCAAGCACAGGCACGGCATGGATGCGCTTTCTGATCATTACTTTAAGCATAAACCAATTCCGTTTAAGCAAGTCTGCGGAACAGGAAAATCAGAGATAAGTTTTGCGCAGGTTGATCTGGAGCCTGCAACCAGATACGCCGCGGAAGATGCTGATATTACCTTGCGATTGTGGAAGATATTAAAGCCGCGTCTGGCTCATGAACAAATGGCAAGTGTTTATGAGGTGCTGGAGCGGCCAATGCCGCAGATATTATCGACAATGGAGCTGGCTGGCATCAAGGTTGATCGGGCTGAACTGTCTCGATTGTCGCAAAAATTTGCGCAAAAAATGGCTGAGCTTGAGGATACTGCCACCAATATGGCGGGCCGCAGCTTCAATCTGGCATCCCCAAAACAATTAGGGGAAATCCTGTTCGATGAAATGCAATTGCCCGGCGGCAAAAAAACTAAAACCGGATCCTGGAAAACTGATGCTAAGGTGTTGGAACAATTGGCCGCAGAGGGACAGGAGCTGCCGCAGATAATTTTGGGTTGGCGGCAATTGCAAAAACTCAAAAGCACTTATACAGATGCGCTGGGCAAGGCTGCTGATTCTGAGACCTCCCGGGTGCATACGTCGTTCTTACTGGCGGCAACCACTACCGGCAGGCTGGCTTCTTCAGACCCTAATTTGATGAATATTCCGATCCGAACCGAAGAGGGGCGCAAAATCCGGGCGGCCTTTGTGCCTGAAGCCGGGAATTTACTGCTTAGTGCTGATTACAGTCAAATTGAGCTTAGGGTTCTGGCTCATATCGCGGATGTACCGGATTTGCGTCAAGCCTTTGCTGATGGGCTTGATATTCATGCCATGACCGCCTCTGAGATGTTTGGCGTGCCAATAGCTGACATGGATCCGAATACAAGAAGGCAGGCCAAGGCTATTAATTTTGGAATTATTTACGGGATTTCAGCCTTTGGGCTGGCTGTGCAATTGGGTATCTCGCGCACTGAGGCTGCCGATTATATCAAGGCTTATTTTGAAAAATTTCCCGGCATAAAGGACTATATGGAAGCAACAAAGGAAATGGCCCGGCAACAAGGCTATGTCACGACCTTGTTCGGACGCAAATGCTGGTGCCAGCAGATTAACGATAAAAACCCTATGAGCCGGGGTTTTGCGGAGCGACAGGCCATCAACGCTCCGATTCAGGGCACCGCGGCTGATATTATGCGCCGGGCGATGATAAAAATGCCAACAGCATTAAAGCGCGCTGCTCTGGATGCAAAAATGTTATTACAGGTTCATGATGAACTGGTGTTTGAGGTGGCTGAAACCAGAGCCGATGAACTTGCGGCTTTGGCTGGAGATGTGATGCAAAATGCCTGCGCCCCGGCCCTGAAACTTTCGGTGCCTTTAGTTGTAGACAGTGGTGCCGGCCCCAATTGGGATGTGGCTCATTAAGCACAAATTATCTGATGTGAATTTGACCTCTCAGTCATCTTCACCCATGTTTTTGTCTTCTGCCCAGTGCAGGACTGGATTTACGCCGCGTAAGTGACGGTTAGAGGTGAGGGTCACTCATAGGGTCAGCGCTAAGGGTCAGCGCGATTTTTGCTGTCCCTTGAGTGATACTTGAGAGACACTGTAATCATACCCAAACAGCACTTTGTGCTAATAAACTTACCCTTAAATGACCCTTGGTCATACTAACTGACCCTTGGACTGCGGGGATAAGTGATAATGATGCCCGCCAACCTTAAACCCTGTTATAATTCAAGGGTTGGGGCAAAGCCCCGACAAATGCGCTCTTTGACAGGTAAATATTTCTTCAAAACCCAATAAGTAAAAGGGTTCTGTGCGTTTGCATTTCGCAGGCAGTCCTGACAGGCAGGCATACAAATGTGGATTTGCATTTGCCTCTTATCCAACGGGGAAATCAGGATAAGGTTTTTATGAGCATTTCATTCCTAAAATAGAGAAGCGGTAGGAGAAACAGACTCCTCAAGTAGCGAAGCGGTAGGAGAAACAGACTCCTCAAGCAGCGAAACAACAGCCGAATTATAACGCAGACCAAAATGATGCGGGTCGAAAGACCAAACCTGAACCGCACCCAAGGGCGCGACTGCGCCCCGGCGATCGTTCGCCGCCCCGTCGGAGGCGTTTCTTCACGCCGCGAGACAAAAGAAATGGTGCCCTGGAGAAGACTCGAACTTCCACGGCCGTAAGGCCACTGGCACCTGAAGCCAGCGCGTCTACCAATTCCGCCACCAGGGCACTGGTGCGAAGGCTCCAATACCGATGATGCTGGCTGTGGTCAATAAGCTAAAGCAAATTACGGGTGCAAATGCCGCAAGTAATGAAATGCTCATGGACACGGAGCTATGGAGTATGTAATTTCAGTTGTAATGAATTGACTCGTTTACAAGGGCAAAATGATGAGCAAGCTGGCTGTAGTATTTGGCGGATCCGGGTTTTTAGGCCGACACGTGGTGCGTGAATTATGCCGCAAGGGGTGGCGAGTGCGCATTGCCGTGCGCCG
>JALSYJ010000050.1 GCA_027071965.1 Robiginitomaculum sp.
TGCCTTGCGTCATAAATCGCAAAAACCAGCAAGATCAAACCCAGGATAACTATGGTAAGAAGCAAGGCCCAGCTTTCCAGCTTTTCCAATGGTTTTAATCCGCCAAACAGACCTATGACCATAATGATGCCGATTACAATAGATGTAAGCAGGCTGTTGTTAAAGTCTGTATCTAAGTCAAAGCCTGATAGCACAAAAGATGATAAAATATGGACATATAAGCAAACCGAGATCACATAGGCGGCAACGAGGGCCAGATCCGACAATCGTTCAATAAAAACCGTGAACTTATGACTTCCCAATATCAATGCCGGCTCGGCACATTGAATATTGTGACGCACAATACTGCCAACCCAAAATGCCACAAGCGCTACTGCAATCATGGCAAATACTGAATATGGACCAACGGCACTGGCCAAAACTGGCACCACAACCAAAAACCCGCTGCCAAATATGGAAGCAAGCGGCGTACTCATTGCCAAAAAAACAGTCTTATTTTTCATCAGCTACCAATATGTGCAATCGTGCCAGGAAGGATGATCCCATACATAATTCAAGACCAAAACAAAGTTTATAAAACAAAATGATAGTGCATTTACGCCCTACTTTTCCAGAACAAATGTTACCTTTGAGTGTGGTTTGATACCCAAATGACGAACAATCGTATTTTTTGGGGTGAGTTCTTTCTCATGAAACAGCCCATGCCATCCATTTACACAACGAAACTTGAACGGCAGTGGCATTTTCAGGATATCCTTGCTCTCCAGACCTTTGAAAATTTTGATTAGCCCGATCACCCGGTTGGAATAAAAGTCGTTCCAGATAATGGATAATTTTTGCCAGTAAGAGAAATAAGTATCCTCATAAATGACCAGCCCTTTTCGTGAACAACGGATTGCCTCACTTAATAATTCTTCTTGATGCTCCACATGATGTAACATCATTGCCATTACAATTACATCAAAGCTGTTGTCTTCAAATGGCAAATGCACGCCGTCATAAAACTCTATTGGAATATCCGCATTGGCATAATCCACAACATCAACACCGCGCACATCAGCGTTAAACCTTTTGGCTATTTCCTCGCCAAACTGTCCATTGCCACAACCAACATCCAGCACCTTATCGCCTTCAGCAATAAAATCGCCTATATCACCAATACGCTGCTCCAGATCGGATTTCTGGTGTGCTGAGTTTATGGCTGCATATTTGCGTTTGGGAATTGCCATAAGAATAAAAAATAACACAAAACCAAACAATATAAAGATAACTGACATTGGCAGATATAGAAAATTACGCAGTGCGCTTATATACATTAAAAAAACCCCTGTTATTAGAGAACCAGCCTTATCTTTATTACGCAATAGCGCACAAAAACCCCTGTTTTATTGGAGAGAAAACAGATGAGATTATTAGTTTCTCATCTGTTTATATCTCAAGCCAGCAACGGCCGCTTAATGTCCAGGGTCGCCATCATTGTCATGATCGCCTGAGTCATCATTACCGTGATCACCGTCATTACCATGATCGCCCGAGTCGTCATTACCGTGATCACCGTCATTGCCATGATCGCCCGAGTCGTCATTACCGTGATCACCGTCATTGCCATGATCGCCTGAGCCGTCATTACCGTGATCACCGTCATTACCATGATCGCCCGAGTCGTCATTACCGTGATCACCGTCATTGCCATGATCGCCCGAGTCGGAATTATCAGTATCCAGCGACACTTTGCGTGCCTCCAGAACATTATTGCTATTGATAATACCTTCAACTTCAAGCTGGGAATTCAAGGCAATATCAGTGGCAAGTCCATGCTCAAATAAGGTATTGGCACTGGTGCTTACCGGTTGACCATTAACGTCAAAATCCTGTGCCGATGCAAAACGATCAACAACACCCTCAAGATCAACATCTACACCGGGTTGGCCCACTGTGCCTGTGCTATAGGGTTTTTCTATCTTGCTGGCTGTCATAGTTAAACCGCCCAATGCAGCATTGGATTTGACCTTGACCATATCGCCATCTCCAAACTGCCCGCCGGGAAAATCATGATCTATAGTCGCATTGGCGTATTGAACATTAAGACTTTGTATCATAAAGGTTTTCAAATTGGGGTTGTGGCTTTGCACAATTCCTGAAACCGAAATATGTTCGGCCTCGGCAAATCCTCCTGCCAAATATTCCACTCGACTGGCCTGGATATTTCCTGCCGCATCAAACACACCGTCCACCTCGACGTAATCACCACTTTGCAGGGATGCAAATAATCTGTTTTGGAACAAGGTTGTGGCATCAAAATTAATCTTTTGACCCGCCACATCAAAATCAGTTGCTGAAATAGCTGTAATCGGCCCTTTTGCCAGCTCAGAGTCGATAAAGATTGTATCGGCTTCTCCTGAAGACTTTGTCCCTGTCACCCGAACCCGTTTGCCTGAGGTTAGACCGCTTGCAGCAGCAAGAGCGCCATCATCCAAAACCCGGGTATATGAGGAAGCTCCATCAATGTAGGAGACTCCATTTACAGTAAATCCAGTGGAGGTTTTATTGTACTCACCAATAACAAGGTCCGTGCCGGTGCCTCGTGTTGCTATTCCGGTCTCGCCTGCAACCATTGAATTGGAATCGGTAAAGCGCAGCCTGATGCGATTATTGGCCGGATCAAAATTTACTTCGCCATCGCGCAATGCAAAAACTGCAAAAGTTGAAACATCACCAGATAAAATCGAGCTTTGAACCTTTGCCGCAGGTGCGCCAAGGCAGACACCGCTTGCAGAATCAGTTTCACATAATAATGCTGTCACAGGCCCGTTGTTTCCAGTGTATTGCGCCTCTATCTCAAAATCACCATTGGCTCCGATATTCACCGCAGCAGCACTATAGGCTGCAAACCTGCCCAAGCCTGCAATATCAACAATCTGATCTGTATTTTGAGTGGCTGTAATAGCAATTACATCAGGAACTGCCTGTGCGGAAGCAGACAGGGTCAATGTATTTACGCCCGCAAAAACCGGAGCATCGGCAAACCCGTCACAGGAAAATGACAGGGGAAGGCTCACCCCGTTCATCGTACTGCCTGGCGCTATTGAGAACATGAAGGACTGGGAGCCTCCTGCTGGAATATCCACAGCAATATTCTTTGAGCCAACCGGATTATTGGTCACAGGATCTGTGGCCTGAAAATTAAAGGCACCTATTGCTGGCCCTGCCTGCGCAATTTTGCAATTGGTAGCCGGTGTGGAAGATGAATTGATTATGGTTGCAAATGCAGTTGCCTCCTGACCAATTTGCACAGAGCGACTGGCTGGGCTAATGGCCCCGAATAAACCAGCTTCTTGCGCCATAACCGATCCTGATGCAAATGTTGCAAGCCCGATGAATATCCCGGTTTTTAACGATCTGGTCAAACCTAGAACCGGGTTTTCTGTAACCTTGCCTGACAGACAGGCAGCCGGTACGGACGATGAGCCCAACAATAATACTTTATGAGAATTCATTTTAATCTCCAACGTTCAACGATCCGGCATTGGGTCGTTCACAACATTGACGGAGCCGTTTGCCAATACCCTCCAGTACTAAATGCAAAAATATTTATCCTGGGTTATTTCAAACTCAGAACCCTTGCGGTCACTGCCTGAAATAGTGAAACGCACGAGGTGAAACACATCGGTTATTGATGTATTTTTATTTCCGGTCATACTGGTTTTGATGAGCCTTAAAGAGTTAAACGCTATTTTTCTGGCACAGCGTGCCAATCTGTGCCGGTTTGTAGCTGCGCGTCTGCGCAATGAGGCTATGGCCGAGGATATTGTACAGGAAGTCTGGCTGAAGATAGAAAAGTCCTCTACTCCTGAACCCATCGACAACCCGGACGGTTATCTATTTACCATCGCCAACCGCCTGTGTCTGGATGTCATTCGTCAACAAAAACGCCAAAAAGTCAGAGAAGAAAAATGGACAGAACAGACCACGACCAAACTTGATGGCATTGCTACCAGTAAGGAGCAGGATGCAGAATCCCTGCTATTGCAAGCTGAGCGCATAAAAAAAGTAAGGCTTGCCATCAGCAAATTGCCCAGAAAATCCCGGCAGGCATTTAAGCTGCACCGCATGCAGGAAATGTCACACAAGGAAGTAGCCGCAGAAATGGGTATCTCCGTCAGCACTGTTGAGAAGCACATTATGCGGGCGATGAAAGAGTTGGTTCAAACCTTAAAGGAGGATCAGCAATGAGCACTCTTTTGCCAAAGGAGCAAATTATATTATTTGCTTATGGAGGTTTTACCAGGCTGGCGGCGTCTTTAAGCAGAGTGGGCAGGAATACACCATGAAAACGCAGTCAACAACAGACGCACAGCGCACAATGCAGGACGAGGCCATTTCTTGGCACGTTCTGCTAAGCAGTGGTCGTGCCACGCAAAGTGACTGGATGGCTTTTACCCGCTGGCTGGAGGAAAGCCCGGAACGAAATGAAACTTATGATTTTGTGGCCAGCTCCTGGGAAACAGCCTCTGAACAGGAAGTGTTTACCCCTGCCCCAACAACAAGTGATTTTGGCATCGCTTATTTTAAGACCCTTTTGCATAAGTTTTCTGGATTGATGAACACAAGGCCATGGGCGCTTGCCGGCGGTTTTGCTGCAGCGGCAATGATAATGGTGATGCTTGCCCCGACCATTTTTAATCAGCCCGCCACCTATACGCCGGAAATTTATGCGACAAATGTAGGAGAGCAGCGCTCCATAATCTTGGCAGACGGAAGTACAGTTGTACTTAATACCGATACAAAAATAGCGGTAAACATCACCAAACATGCCCGCAGCATTGAATTGCAACAGGGTCAGGCATTTTTCACTGTACAACACGAGAACAGCCGGATTTTTGAAGTAATGGCTAACGGGCTGCGAATTACCGATATAGGAACCAGTTTTGACGTAAAGGCTGTGGATACGCAAACTCAGGTTTCAGTAATTGACGGGATCGTGGAAGTAAAACCAAAGGCGGCAGATGAACAGGCATCTCCTGTCAGACTGATAGCAGGGCAGCAGGCAATGCACAGCGCCAATGACAATATCAAGGTGCA
>JALSYJ010000051.1 GCA_027071965.1 Robiginitomaculum sp.
CGTAGAACAGATCAACACCCGGGCCTACGCCAAGGAACTCACCGCCCGCGGTTTCACCAACGTCATCAAGCTCGTGGTGGTCGCAGACGGCAAACAGGTCTGGGTGGAGACGGTATGAGCCCCATAATCCACCAAGCCACAAAGGGCGAACACGCAGGTTCCCCCCTACAGGGCCGGGCACAACGCAACATCCAACCGATGTCAAGACATGAAGCTCCCAACGGCACCCGTAGGGGCGGACCTATGTGTCCGCCCTCGTCCCGGCAGGCACGGACGCGCCGGAGGCATTTGGGCATTGTCCCCGTACGGGCGACCGCCGATGAGCACAACCTGTTCTCCCGCATGCGCAGACTGGCCACAAAGGGCGAACACGCAGGTTCGCCCCTACAGGGCCGGGCACAACGCAACATCCAACCGATGTCAAGACATGAAGCACCCCACAGCACCCGTAGGGACGGGTTTCTAACCCGCCCACAACACCACACGCTACCGGATCATGCAGAAGAACAGGAGACCAACTCCAGTTAACCATGCTGGTTTGACAGACAGTCGAAATACAATCCCGGATTCATGTAAGTAACTGCACAATGTAAAATTATCTATTGCATAATGCCTCCAAAATTCATCTTCATCCATATCAGGAAATCAGCCGGGACATCATTTCGCTCACTGGCGTTTGATTCCTATGGACCGGAACAAGTCTTCTGGTCGCTCGATGGAGAAGAACAACCCATCAAAGAGGCCTTTCTTGATGACACTATAAAAATCATCGGCGGTCACTTTTCCTATGCCCTTCTCAAAAACATCTTCGGTGCCACTCTGCCGACTGAAGCAATCCTTTCAGCCATTGTCAGGCACCCGGTGGATCGCGTCCTTTCCCTTTTCAACCACCACAGGACAAAGGCAAAACTCCAGAATATTGTGCCGGGATTCGATGAAGATTCATTATACCGCACCCTGCGCGATTGCGAGCAATTTCGCGACATGTGCCACAACGATCAATGTTTTTCCATCAGCGGCTATCGCTCGTTCAAGGAAACAGCCGATCACATCAAAAAACATCCGTACATTATTGGCGTTCTGGCCTATCTGAATTCTTACGAAAAAGCCATAAGCAACATGCTTGGCTGGAACCTTACGGCTTTTCCAAAAGGGAATCGCGGCTATGGTCGTTACAGCAAGACGGAAGACATCACTCCGGCCACGACAGCTCTTCTTAAAGAATTACTCGCCGAAGACTTCAAACTCTACCGCTTTCTCTGCACCCACCGATTATACCGGACGCCGGGCTTTCATCTCGACCGGATACGCGATATCCACGAGCCGTTCTTCAACCCACTCCCCCTTAATGGCACCGAACGAGCAAAAGTCCAACTGCGCATCACCACACCTACCATCAACCCCTCAGCGGGCGAAGAGATTTCCGTTCCGGTCACAATCATCAACAGGGCGACCACTCCCCTGCCCGCTTCCGGATTCCATAGTGTCAAAATCTCATATCATGTATTTAACAAAAAAAATGATGTGGTAGAATGGGATGGACTACGCACGGATCTTCCGGAAGATATCCCACCGGGAAAGGAATACACCACCGAGGCCAAAATCGTTGTTCCCTCGGTCCCAGGCAACTATATCATCAAAATTGGGCTCTTGTATAAAGGAATCGGCTGGTTCGAAAGTGATAATATCAACCACGAACAGGAAATCCATTGCACCGTGACCAGCTAAAAAATCTCCTCCTGGCCATCAAGGACCATGAAAGCGTCCCCATCGAAAGAGTCCTCGCAGACCTGCGGCGCATCATGCCCCAGGCTGCGGCCGAGTGCCGGCAAGCCGGGATGGCGGCCGGGGCCGCAGAGGCGTTTGTTCTCAAAATCGCCAATAGTCTCCTTGAGAAATATCAATTTCTTAACCGCCACGAGCACCTGTTGGGCAAGCCATACGCCCTGATTGTGGACCCATCCAACAAATGCCCGCTCCACTGCCACGGCTGCCTGCACAACAAAACCTTCCAGCAAAAAATACAACCGGATTGGCCGCTCTCCCTCCTGGACAAGAAGACCTTTGACGATTTTATCGATCAATATGGGCCCTTTGCCACCACCATCCTGTTTTACAACTGGGGCGAGCCTCTCCTGAATCCGGAGACCCCCAATTTCATCCACCAGGCGAAATCCTATTTTCTGGAAACATCGCTCTCCACAAATCTCTCCATCCGCTTTGATGCCGAAGACCTTGTCCGCTCCGGCCTGGATTATATGATCATCTCCCTTGACGGAGCGACCCCGGCGACCTACAACCGCTACCGCCGTGGCGGAGATTTCGACCTGGTGATCCACAATATCAAACGCCTGGTGGCGGCCAAAAAAAAGCATAACCTCGCCACCCCGCGACTCTCGTGGCAATTTCTCCTTTTCGAACACAACAAACATGAAATGGAGCAGGCCAGGAAAATGGCAACGGAGCTTGGTGTCAACGATATCCGTTTCGCCATCCCTTATGATGTAATTTGGGAAGAAGACCTCACGCCCGCCAAGGGCATTAAGGAAGAGACCTATACCGTACCCGCGCCCATCGGCGGGACATCACAGGTCGTCACGCCCCCGGCACCACGTTTCTTCGATCTCATCACCGGAGAATGGGCGCGCGTCCCCCCTGACATCGACAAAACCGCGCTTCGGCAGCGCACAGGCCCGACCTGCCAGTGGCTCTATTCGACACTGGTCATGGACGCCTGTGGCCGATGCCTGCCCTGTTGCTACGCACCGCGCCTGCATTCGGGATACACATGGGTGTTCGCGGATCAGCCAACGGCCGATGCCTTCAATACCCCATACCACTGTTTCGCCCGCAAGCATTTCGTGTGGCTGTCCGAACTCAAAATGGAAAAGGGGGTCGCCCCATCTCTGCCGGAGAACGCCAAAGTGCCCTATTGTGTCGCCTGCCCGGACCGTAACGCCCCGCCTATTGTTTCTGATTTCCACACCCAGCGTTACTTCCGCCGTCACGACAGCTCGGGCCTCCTCACGGATCAGGATATCCAGGTGATCGCGAACCGGAAGCCCCCTCAAGAAAAGGCGCAATAACACGGAATTCATACCTGCATATGCAGCATCCATCATCAAAAGAAGCGCTGTTCCCGCTCCTCTCCATCATCCTCATCGGTTGTGCCTTTTTCTTCCTCCGCTTCGATTGGCACCTCGTTGTGCCGACCTATACCGACTGGCTATTGAGCGTAGGGGATGCCTCCACTCATTTCATTTCCTGGCTCTTCTTCAAAAACGAGCCCTGGCATTTCCCACCGGGGGCGGTGCATAACTACCTGGCTCCACTCGGCACCTCTGTCGGGCTGACGGATTCACTGCCCCTGCTGGCCCTTCCTCTCAAGCTCCTCGCCCCCATCCTCCCCTTCCGCTTCCAATATCTCGGGGCATGGCTCCTGGTCAACCACATCCTGCAAGCCCTGTTCGGATATCTCCTTCTCCGCACCAGGACCAGAAACAAAATCATCCTGTTCGGGGGAACACTCTTCTTTCTGTTGAGCCCGATCCTGCTCAAAAAATTCAAACAAATCGCCCTTGACTCCCACTGGCTGATCCTGGCCGCCTTCTGGATCTATTTCAGAACGATCCCGCTCGACCGCCGTTTTGCCAACTGGCTCATCCTCCTCGCTGTCGCCGCCCTGATCCATCCTTACCTCACGGCCATGACGGCGGCCATCGCCATCACGGACTTCATCCGCCAGGCATTGCTTGAAAAAAATCTCTCCATAACCAAGGCAACTCTCGCCATTGGCTGCCTTTTCTGCGTGATCATTTTTCAATGGTACATGGCCGGTTACCTGATCTATACCGGCATGGGTCCATATCAAGGCGCGCCCGCTTCCTATGAAAACACCTCCATGAACCTCAACGCCTTGTTCAACGCCTTTGACGGCCACTTCAACGTTACCAACAGATGGCAGCACGCAGGCTATAATTATCTCGGCAAGGGGATGCTCATTCTCAGCGCCGTTGCCATCTTTGTTGCCTCCCGTTACAAACGCCTTCTTCCCGGCAAACGCAATTGGCCCCTTCTTCTGCTATGCATCCTTTTTCTGGCCTATTCCGTAAGCAATGTGATTACATTCAACAACATAGTCCTGTTCCGCTACACGCCACCACCGCCACTGCGGACTCTCTTTTCCATGTTCCATACAACCGGCCGTTTTTTCTGGCCGGTGAACTATCTCATCATCTTTAGCGTCCTGCTCGCCCTTGACAATATCTCCAACCAACGCCTCCTTTTTTTTCTGATCTCCACCTGCGTTGTTGTCCAGTTTTTGGATACGCGCAACCTGATCCTCAGACATGATTTTTTCAACCAGCCATTCCACAACCGGCTGGCCTCCCCGGCCTGGCAACAACAAATGGCCGGCATCAAGCATATCAAGGCCATCCCGCCGCTGGTCCGCAGCCTGCAAGACAGAGATGACTACAAGGGCTTCGCGCTCCTGGCGGCCCGATATGACAAAACCATCGACATAGGGTATAATGCGCGCCTGCCGCAAGAAAAGGCCATGGAAATCACCCGCCTGCTAACCAATGAAGTCACGGTCGGCCCGCCCGACAACCAAAGCCTGTATGTTTTTGGCAGGCAAACATTTATGAAATTCCAGACGTTGATCCACCCAAGCCTTGAGTGCGGCCGGGCTGATGGCTACATCTATTGTGGCATGAAAACACAAGAAGACTTTCCGTCTCTACGGCAATGATGCATACATACAAAAGCACAGTACCGCAGCACCACCAGGATAGGATGGCTCTATTTAATGCTGCCCAAAAATTTAATTGCCAGATTTTCGCGACTACTCACAGTTACGAATGTATACAGTCCGCATTCAATGCCTCTTTACAAACCGCGCGGCATGGAGAGTTTACATATCTTCGCCTCAGCTCCCAAAATGGCTCGCTCAAGGCAAATACCTTTGATAGCGAAGCGATAGAAGTGGCGATCAAGTCCGAGTTGGAAATACGATAATGCCGAAACCTGGAGCCATCACCAAGCCAAACGACCTCCAATTTCATGGCCATGACTCATGAAAATATCCACCTGCTTCCTTGTCGTCATCCTCGCCCCGTTGCTACTCTCCTGCGGGACGCCACCCCGCTCCTCACAAGAGGTTCCCCGCAACCTGGTCATCATCGTCTCTGACTCCCTGCGTTATGACATTATTGGCGCTTACGGCGGCGCGGCGCATACCCCCAATATCGACCACCTCATTGCCACCGGGACTTCATTTCAGCACGCCTATAGCTGCGCGCCCCGGACCCTGCCCTCATCCGTGGGAATGATGACCGCCCATATCCCGGCGAGCTACCCGTTGACCGAAAAGAAAAAAGGCGTGCGCGCCCGTTATCTCGTCCCGGACAGCGAGGTCCTTTTCCCAGAACTCTTCAAGGCGGCAGGATTCGAGGCCACCGCCTTTGTCGCCAACCCCAACGCCTATGTGTCCAATAACATGCAGGGATTCACTCTGCTGCCAACGGACACTAAAATCACTCCGGAACAGGAACAACGGGTCAAACCCATCACCAGAAAAATCCGCGCCGACCTCCGCTACCACCAGACCTATCGTTTTGTTGATTATCTCCTTACCAGGCCCGATGATACAAAATTTATCTCACTGATCTGGATCGACGATCCCCATGTCCCATACACCCCGCCGGAAGATTTCAAGAAACAAATCAAGGCCGATCCAGCCCAACTCCCCCGTAGCTTTGATCAATACGCCTGGGCCAAACCGTTCATGCAGTACACGGACGCGGAAAAACAGTACAGCAAGGCCCTGTATACAAAAGAAGTGGAGTCCATGGACGAGCGAGTTGGCTTTATCCTCGCGGCCCTGCGGCAGCGTGGGCTTTTGAAAGACACCATTGTCATGTTCACAGCCGATCATGGTGAACAGTTTGGAGAGAACGACCATGTCGGCCACGGCAACTCCTACTTCCAGACCTTGCTGCATGTGCCGTTAATTTTCTCCGGGCCAGGCATCCCACGCGGGAAGACCATCACCGCCAATGTTTCGCAAATGGATATTTCCCGCACCCTTCATGACCTCTTTGAGCTCCCGGCGCCCGAACCGGCCGGAAGTAGCTTTGCTGGCCTGCTTGGCGGCAAAAGCACATACAAACCGCACGACTTCTACTTCACCGGCATTCACCCAAAAAGCACGGAATATACCGACGCCCTGCTCCTGAACAACGACAAGCTCATCGCCCGCCAGGACGGGTCATTTCTTTTGTTTCGATTAGATAAGGACCCTCTCGAAAAGAGGAGTATATGGCCTGATGGCATCCCCAAAAAAGACAAGGAGATTGTCAACCGAATCCTATCCTTTCGGCAACGGACAAGTAAAATTCGAAAAGAAATAGAAACTGCTTACGAGGAGGGGGAAAAATCGATAAATAGACCAAGGTCATTTGAGACAAAATCTACGATTCAAAAATTAAAATCACTTGGGTATATCAAGTAAGGTAATGCTATAAAACTTGTGGCCCTTGATTCGTTTCATTAAGTTATCGCATGAAGTTTCATTCAAATTTCTTGCGGATGTGTCATTAGCGTATATAACCTAAGTCACGCAACCCTTTTATGGTCTCTTGTTGGAGGCCAGATCGCCTCTCTAATCTACCTTTATGTGTTATCTCTTTACCAAATTTTTTGAGTATATCTTTTAATACATCCATTTTGCTATTTTCTTTATTTATTCTGTAAATATCATGTTCTTCTTCAGGGTCATTATTAATGTTAAAAAACTGGAATGATCTCTCGTTCTTTCTGACGAGTTTATAATCTCCTTTCCGTACCGACTCGTAGAAATCATCATACAGATAAGAGGTGCATGAATAAGCATAATCATTGGTTGACATGTCCCCTTGCTTCCCATGGAGAATCGCGGAGAAGCTCCGGCCATCAATTTTGTTCTCAAATTTTATCCCATATTCAGCAAGGATAGTTGGGGCCACGTCCGTGCTTGAAATAACCGTATTTATTGTCCGTTTTTCTTTCACTGTCGGATAGCTGATGATTAAAGGAATTCTGATGAGATTTTCTGTGACGAACATTCCGTGCTCGAAAAAATAATTGTTCTTGCCTAAACTTTCACCATGATCCGCTGTAATAATTATGATCGTATTGCCTGAAATAGAAGACTCCTTAATGTAGTTAAGTAATTTCCCGACTTCATCGTCTGTATAACGAATTTCTGCATCGTACTGGGCAATATAGTAGTCAACAACATTATGATTTCCCAGTCGTTGGTATCTGGGAATGGCACCTAACACCATATTGACTTTTCTTGGATCATTAGAAATCTTGTATTCAAGGGGCGCCGTTTCCTTCCCTACATAAAATGAGTCTCCAACGAACATTTCGTTATATTTATCAGGAGGCGTATAGGGGCCATGGGGGTCTAAAAAATGAACCCATAAAAAAAATGGCTCGTTTTTATTACCTTTGAGCCATTGTATCGCATTAGGAACCAACTCTGCCTGGCCCCAATGCTTGATTCCACCTTTTTTAGGGCTAATCATAGAAAATTCATCGAATCCACGAGCGTACCCCCGGTGTTTGTTGAGTGTTGGATTCGCGACAAAAGCAACCTTTTTTATAGAGGCAGGTAAGAGCTCAACAAATGATTTAATTGAAGTTGAACGAATGGTACCATTCGTTACGACTCCATGATGCTGGATGTATAATCCTGTGAAAAATGAGGTCATGGATGGTCCGGTTTTTGGGGCGGCTGTGTAGAAGTTTTTAAAAAGAGTGTTGTGGTTAGCGAACCTATCAATATTAGGCGAAGTGTTTCGTTGGTACCCATAGCACCCTAAGTGATCCGCCCGTAACGTGTCGATTGAAATAAAAACGATGTTGTATGGATTATGCAGTTGCGGGCGCGCTTTTTTTTGAGATTCTTTATTGCCTTGATCGCTTTTGCTACAGGCGGCCAACAATATCAAGAAGATATACAATAAGAAGAGGAGATGTTTTTGATTTTTTAACTGAACGGAATTATTATGATAATTCATGATGCTCTCCATTGAATCTTTCCTTGGTTAGAAATGCTGCCATTAAGCGCGTCAAAGATGATGTTCGATATAATTTTATGACCTAATACATTTGGGTGAGCATCTTTATTTGAAAACCATGTCACACTCCAGTCTTTCCAGTGACGTTGATTGAAGATTTTTTGGCTAATGGGATAACTGTCTATAACGAAATACCCCATCTCTTTCAATTTGGGTACAAGGGGCTTATGCAATAAAACATACATTTTGTCATGATCGAGATCGTCCTGTTGGGTTTCAAATGTGTTAAATATAAAGCAAGCAATTGGAATATTGTTATTCTTGCCAAGCTTGGCGAGCTCCTTGAGATTGTTCAAATGAGATTCATATTGGGGGCCAGCGTAGCGATAGTTGCGAAAAATCAGTTCCGGGGATTTTCCATGGGTGGATGTTATGGAAGTTGTTAGGTTTTTGTTGTACTGGTAGCGGATGCGTCTGGCAATCAATTTTATGAGGGCTGAGTGAAAAATATTGTTTCCGTACTCAGGTGGTATGTAATTGGGTGGTTTTTCCCGAACCGGGTCAGCGTCATTATGGTCATAATGAAGGATTGTAAGATTGGGTTTCCATGGGACAACTCGTTCCTTAAATATCGCAAGGAGCTGATGGCTGTTATAACCAGGCAGGCTGTAATTGCGTAGTACCACGCGCCTCCCTATCTTATTCTCTATTTGTTTTTTTAGTAGAAACGCATACGTATCTTCATATTCGACGCGCCACCCAAAGGCGGTAGAGTCTCCTATCACGGCAAGCCTGAACGCGCCAGGGGGCGATGGGGGAGTAGGTCGGGCTGCGGAGATGCGACAGCAACCATCTTTACTGCTGGCCACAGTGACGCCTTTCCATTGTACCCGTATGTTTGGAATAAATTCATACACGATATCCTTGTTGGCGCTTGGGCGGGTAAAAGAGCTGATTCTTGTGCTGTCAACGAGTTGTTGAAGATATGTTGTGTCGACATCATCGTGAAATTGATAACGGACGAATCCCTCCAATAAAAACAAGGTGAGAATAATGGCACCGAGAAGCAATATAATCGATTTCTTCATTATGTGTTGAGTCCCATACAAGCCTTAAAAATAGTGGCAACAACCAACTGCCAGTCTTGATAGCCCCGACAACGACTGCTCATACGCCAATTCCCCACATCATAAAGCCTCATTTCCAATAAGCCAATATACCTTCATTTTTTTTAATTCTTAACAGCAATTTTAAAAAGGAGGGAAGAAGCAATTGATTCCCATATCCACTCAAATGGTCTTGATCAAAAAATAATGGTTTTCCATCTCGAAAAACCGAACAAACACTGCCTGGACATAAGATAGGGAAAGGGTCCCATATAATTAACTCCGGGAATTCTGTTTTAAGCTTATGTATATTCTCCAATACAGGCGCATCAATATGCTTCAATTCTGCTGCCGGAACCTCGAACCCTGGAGCGCATACTGGGTTCATACTGTTGAACCAATCAACGCAACGAAAAATTGGTGCCCTGAATACCGGTTTAGGGGTATCGATTATGACAGTATAACCTATCGATAAAAGACGCCTAACTATCTTTCGAGACTGGACGAGGGCCTTGTGGTACTGTTCGGTTCTATTCCCATTCAAAATACGCTTCAATTTTTTAGGCCCATACATCCCCCACTGACTCGCTAACCTTTGTCCTCTCAGGGATGCCAAAAATACTATATCTCCTTTAGAATAACCTGATGAGAGTTCTTCAAAAAACCTATTTAATCTCATCTCACAATAATCGTTATCCGAATATGGCGTTCTCAAATCGGCGACAGGACAGCCTGGCACCCCCTTTATTTTCCAATGCATGCCAGTCTTCGCTGCGGCTTCACGGATCATTCCTCTATACGCACCAGCATGAGAATCTCCGACCACCCATAGAGTTGGAGCAATTTCCCGCGGCTTGACCGACACAGCCCTCTCGCAATTAGGCAGATCTCCAGGATGCCAACCTTTGTCATTCGATACGGAACTGAGGGAAATAGGAGATTTCGCGATCATAGTATACACGACAGAGGAGACAATGATTATCGCAAAACCGGATGGAACAATTTTCCACGGCGGAGCCTGACGCAATCGCTTTGATCGCAAGAAAGGCGTCTCTATCAATTCGTACGAGGCAACCCCCAAAACTAATGTCAAAACAAAGCCAATACCATGTTGAGACGCCGTCTTAAATCCCATCGTCCAACGCATCAGAACAACAACAGGCCAATGCCAAAGGTATAAAGAATAAGAGCTTCGCCCCAGATACGTTACTAATGGATGTTTCAGTATCCTAATGCCAGATGACATTAACTCGTGAGGACTTCGAGCAGCACTAATCAGCATTAATGTACCCACTGTAGGCGACATGGCCCAAGGGAACGGAAAAAGCTTAGCGTCAGCATGAAATAAACCGATAAATACAAGAATAACACCAACGATCTCTGTTATGCGCATCGCCACGATAGTCTTCGGGACATAACGTCCAACTGAATGATACTGAAAGAGTAAGGCACCACATGCTAACTCCCAAAACCTACTCGGCAGCATATAAAATGCACGCTGCGGATCGTTCGAAGTTTCTCCAACAGACCACATTAATGAAATTAAGCCAATAATAAGCACAAGATGGCTCAACAAATTTTTCTTCATATTAGTGCCGTAATATCGCCGTATCCAGGGCAAGAACAGCACAGGAAAAAAAAGGTAAAACTGTTCCTCTATAGCCAAAGACCAAGTATGAATGAATGGATTAAATCCAGAGCGGACTTTAAAATATCCATCGACTCTAGATGTCAATGCAAAATTACTTAATCCCCAAAAAGCATAATATCCTGTTCTATTGTTACTTGAGCTTAGCCAAGAATTGGGGATAAATAACTGAGACACAAGACCTACGACCAATAGACAAAAAATCAAGGCTGGTAAAATCCGTAAGAATCGGCGTTTGTAGAACTCGGCAATATACTGAAAAATAGATACCTTATGGTTGCGTGTTAATGAAAGGGCAATGACGTAACCGGATATAACAAAAAAAATATCTACCCCTATAAATCCTGAAGGAGCAAGCCCAACGCCAAAATGAAAAGCGATAACTGCCAACACAGCCACGGCCCGTAGCCCATCGACAGCTTCAAAACGGGAATCAATCATCGGAAAATTTTCTTCCTTGAAACAAGTTCCCATTGTACAGACCCGCCATATGTTTTTTTGCCCTACTTACCATGATACAGAGAGGAAGAGATCAGACGTTGACAAATATCCAGTATATCCATAAATTTTCTCAGCACGATGATCCATTATCAAGTGATCGGTTCGAGCCCCTCCCCGGCGCAGGCCAGGCGTATCATTCCTAAGCAAAACAACCGGCCCCGGTTCCACCGGCGGAGCCACGAATCCATCAAACAAAAGGAGGTCCAAATCGCCATCACGATCATAATCCATGGCTATGGCGGTATTGCCACTTCCTTCGGTCGGCCCTTGGGCGTGGCTCTTTTTGGCGCTCTCGACAAAGCTTCCGTGGCCATTATTGATAAAAAGGTGGTTGGCTGGATTTGTTTCCCTGAAGGTGGCACCCGCGTTGACCTGATAGATATCCGGCCAGCCGTCGTTGTTGAAATCAGCGGCAATGGCATCAAAACCATATCCGGTACCGGATAGGCCGGCAGCCTTTGGTTGTTGTACAAAAACACCGTTATCGTTGCGATAGAAGGTGTTCGGGACTAAGGTCGGGGGCGTGATATGCGTTTCGTGCATCAAGGGGCCGGTGATTTCCGAAATGGTGATGGCCCCTGATATTCCTTGCATCTTACGGCTCCCCCGGATCTCGATATGCGCGTTGTGACCGGAATCACTCCAAAGAAAGAGGCCGTCCTCATCTTCGGAGATATGTGGCGCATGCTGGGCGGTCAGTTGGTTAAGTGAAATTGTTGCCTTCGCAAAACTCGACAACGGTCGTTTTTTTGCCCCCAGAAAAATCAAATCCGGCCGGGGGCGGCGCTCGAATCTGATGGCAAAGGTAAAAACCGCGCTTGGGGCGACAGGGACCGTCACTGCCTGGTGCCCTTGGCTATAATGCACTGAAAACAAAACTGAGTTACCCCGAAGATCAATACCATAGGGCTTGGAGAATGTGCGATGGACAAAGAGCAAGTCCATATCGCCATCCAAATCATAATCAATCGGCACCGTGGCAATCGCGTTATGCTCATCAAGGCCGAGTTCTGCACTGATATTCACCAGACGCCCATTTCGTTGCTGATAGATCTGCCCGGAATCCGCTCCCGGACCGGTGGCGATATACGAGATGGTACCGTCGTGATTCAGGTCAACCGGCCGCAGGGCAAAGGAATGAATTTCCTGAAATCCCGGATAGGGGCCACCATCCACGAATAACGACTTGCAATCGCATCCCAGGGCCAAACGGTGCGGGCGGTCTTTCTGATAAAAATTGAAGAGCAAGAGGTCAAGTTTTCCGTCGCCATTGAAATCCGTTGGTGTGATGGAACGGCTTCGGCCGTAGATATCCTCCAACACCGGCGGCGGATCAAAACGAATAAATCGTTTCCCCTTGTCATTGAGAAAAAACAAATTCCTGCCTTGACCACGCCCCCGAAACGCCCCACAGGCAACAGCAATATCGGGGAAGGTGTCGTTGTTCAGGTCAATGAAACTCACGCCGTGGGTATCGGCGTACACCAGAGGCAGGCGATCCCGGCTTTCGACGAATTTGCCATGAGTATCGTTGGTCCATAAGCTCACATAGCCATGATGGCTGATAATCACATCCGGGTAGCCATCCTTGTTGTAGTCGGCTGCGGCTGCGGAATAGGTTTCCGAATGGTCGAGAGAAGCCAGCCCGGCCAGTGACGAGGCGTCGGTAAAAATTGGCAAGGTGGTAGCGGAAGCCGACACAGGCTGCTGCGCCGCCAACAGAAAGCACAAAGAAAAAACTATGAAACTATCCCAAGATACCTGGATCAAGGACGGAGAAAGATGGATGTCCCGGGAAAGCCTTCGGGATATCCGGGACGCTTTTTCAGGAACATTCAAGAGTTGTTTCACTTGCTCACCATAACAGCTATCGGAACGAGTGACCATCCACCAGAGTATCTGTCATTTCATATACCCCAATTCCTTCAAACGATGGATTGTTTTTTTTCTCTCCTCGGGGCTTTGCGGCAATGGATGTTGGCCAAGGGTTTTATTTCGCGCCAGGCGCTCGTGATTTTGCTGCCGGAATCTCGTCAGCAACGTTCGCATTTTCCGAACCAAACCGGGTTGTTGCACAGCCAGATTTCTTGTCTCATGAGGGTCATCTTTCATGTCATATAGTTCAGCGTCGTCATCTCCCACGGCAATCAATTTATAGCCATTGAACAGCACCGCGTCCCGCTGGATGTTTTCCCTGACATCGGTGAAGAACAGGGGCCTTTGCGCGGGGCGTTTCTCACTGCCGGCCGCAAATGCGGCGATACTCTCTCCTTGCATGGAACGCGCGGCCGCCGATACCCCAAGAAAATCGGCGACTGTCGACATCAGGCTGATCAGGGAAACCGGCCCCTCTCTCTTGACACCCATCGGCAAGCCGGGACCGCGCATGATCAGCGGTACATGGACCAAGGGTTCGTAATAACTGACCCCCTTGCCGAAACCGCCATGGCCGGTCTGCCCTCGTTCCCCGAATTGCTCTCCATGGTCCGAGGTAAAAATGATCAGGGTATCCTTGAAGAGACCGGCATGCTTCAAAGAGGCCATCAAGATCCCGATGCGCTCGTCAACAGATTCGACCTCCGCCTGGTATAGGGCCTTACTATAAGCGATTTCCGTGGCCGAAAACGATTCACGCCACATGGGCAGAGGTCGTTTGTAAAGTTTTTGGTCATGAGGCATATTCCCGAAGGCGGAAGTCGTCCTGCCAACAAAAGGGGGTGGCGCGTCATAAGGGGCGTGTGGGTCGAGAAACCATTGCACAAAAAAGAATCGCTGTCCCGCCGGCAACTCCATGATATGACCGGCCCATTGATAGACGCTGTTGTAACGAGGCCACGGATGGATCTCCCCAAGGAAGGGACCAAAGCGCCCCTGCCAACGGACAATATCCTGGGGAGGAATCGGCTTTCTCACACTCAAGGGTAAACTGCGTTGATAGCCCTGAAAACTGTTATGCAGAGAGGCATTCGGGTTTTCGACCAGCATGGCGGTGGCAATCCCCTTGCCGGCAAGGATCTCGGGAAGGAGGGTGGCTTGATCCGGGACCTGGATGCGAATTGTCTTGCCATAAGGAGCGTAGGCATAGGTGGTTGGATAATTACCGGTGAACATGCTCACCGATGACGGCGCTGTCCAGGGCGAGGTGGAATAGGCGTTGTTAAAAAGGATCCCCTCTTTGGCCAACCGGTCGATATGCGGGGTATGGGCCGGACCGCCATAGCAGCCTAAGATATCATAACGCAAGGCGTCGGCAACAATGATAAAGACATTGGGGGCCATCGGCGGCTCGGGAAAACGCTGGCGGGCTGTTTTCTGTTCTATATTTGCGTTCTTGACGGAGGATGGATGGCGCTGGTCGTCTTTCGTGCACGAGACCGGAAGGAACAAGGCCAACAATAAAATGAGCGAGGTCTGCAAGACAGACAGGATATTTTTCGTTCTCACGGCTGCTGCTCCCTGGCCAGGGCCTGGCACCGTTTTCTGAACTCCGCCAGCTTGCTTTCAAAATGATCAATACGAGCGATCCGTTCTTCAAACAACTCACAGGTCTTCACATAGAGACGCAGGTCGTATTCATTCGCCCGGCAGAGTTGCTCGTAGAGGGCATCGCCAAGTTCCTCCCTGAGATGTTGTAAGCGTTGCTCAATGGTTGCCGGAGGCTGATTGATATTTTGGGGGATATAGGCGAGATCGAGTTCCGGAAAATGCGGCCGCAGATGTTCTTCAAACAGAACCATGGATTCATCGTAGCGCCGGACGAGACCGATTGTTTTCGTCCTCTCGAGAGTGGAAACGGCCTTTTGGTAATCACTGGCTGTTACTGGAGTACCATTATTTCTATTGGCAAAGCGTAACGTATGCATATTGCGGATGAAGGCCGGCGTTCCATGCTGCAGATAAATCTTCACATACTCCTGAATGGTAACCTCTTGATGGGGGATGAGCCCTTGTGCGTTGTTGAATTTTCTCTTCTGATCATACCTGAACACGGATGATACACGCTCGATAGGGTGCCGGACCATAGCGACAGGCCAGATACACAGACCCTCTTTTTTGGGAGGAACAATGGAGAAGATGTGGGTAGTCACGCCTGCGACGTCCCTTTCTTCGACTAATTCCAACAAGGAATCGTTCCAGTCAAAAATTGAATCGAAATGATCCTTATTGACAAACAAGTTGTTTAAGAAAGATCGGTGCAGAGCCCAATCAATCGTGGAGCCAGCATTTTTGAAAAAATGACAATGCAGAAGGATATGGCGCATCGCTATCGATTAGTCCCAGTTGGTTAAGTAATTGATGGCGTCAGAATCAAAAATCGTTTCTTTTCCTACCTGCTCATTAAGGCAGGTATCATAGTAAAATAGATACCTGCGGATTTTTTCGGTATCCACATTCGTGGCGTCCTTACGGTCTGTACAAACGGTACAATACGATTCTTTCCGTTGGCTATTTTCCAAACCTTTACCACCGGCAAAAAACTGTCGGCTCCGAAGATAATTTTCACTATTGAAATGATCCTCACCTGTTTTTTGAGGATCAACTTGTGAAAAAACGTATTCATAATCACTGTTTTTCTGCGGCGCGTAACAGCATGGAAATATTCTGCCATGGGCATCCATGATCATCCCCTGATATAGCCATTTGCACACACTCGCATCAAAACGATCTATATTTCCTGCCTTATACAAGGAGAGCTGGTGCGAGAACCCTTTGTCAAAGGCATCGTCGAACGCCAATGGCAAGGATTCAAATTCATGAAACGGTACGATTCTCTGTTTTACATTCTCCGGTGTAAGTAATTTGCGACCTGGGGGGCTTTGAAATACTTTGATACCAGGATCCCCCCACGAGACATCATAGGGTTGGGCAAAATTGATTTCATTGACACCCAATTTACAGGCAAGGGCCTCGGCCTTCTCCATCTCTCGACAGTTGTGCTGGAATGTGAGAAACTGCCAACAAATGTTGGGAGTGGAGATCCCAAGGCGTTTCTTCGCCGCAACAATATTGCGGATATTTTCCACAACCAATTCAAAATCTCCCCCCCGCCGATAACGCTGATAGGTGACGGCTGTGGCCCCATCAAGGGAAACGGTCAAATAATCCAGGCCCGAGCGGACAATCTCCTCCGCATCAATTGAAACCGACAAGTTGGAAGAGACAACAGTATATAAATAATATTCTTTCGCCTGCCTGATAAAACGATAAAAATTCTTGTTCAGAAAAGGCTCGCCCCAGTTAAAAAACAGACAAAACATGGCATACGGGGCAAATTCAGCCATAAAATGAGAAAAAATAGTTTGATCAAGCAAGCCGGACGGCCAATCGACGGAATCTGTTTTTCGTAAAATCTCGCTATGAATACAGCCCGGACATTTAAGGTGACAGCTGTTGCTTGGGTCAACAATGAGGCCAAGAGGCCGGGCCGCCAAATAGGTATGACGACGTTGATATTGATATCGGCAGAGGAAGCTATTAAGCGTCTTTAGAGTGATGGCCCGAACGTAATGAGGATGGTAGCCCGATTCAATCAAAAACGAGGACAGTTCATTCTTATAGATATTGAGTTTGCATAGCAGATCCCCGAATTGAAGCCCTGATATACTTTCTGATAAATCAATGACCATCGGTCATAACCTTTTTACTGGATGTAACCTAAAGACTTCAAACGCTCAATTTCAATCCTTCTTGTCTCTTCGTCGGTTGTATAATGAATCACTTGCCGGCTCTCACGATACTTCTTGGTCGTACTTGAAAACTTTTCCTTATTGGGAAAAAGTGGATGCCCCTGAAATTTGGTGTCAATAGAAAGTTGCAGCCAATCAAGAATGGTTGGCGCTATATCATAAAGAGTCGCGCCTGTTACCTTCTTACCTGGAGTAATTCCTGGTCCGGCAGCGATGATGGTTCCTTCAATTCTATGCCTACCTGTAAAAGGTGCCCTTTTAATGAATCTACCCTTCAAGTCAGTAAAGCCATGATCACTAACCATTAAAATACGAGTATCTTTTGGTACAATCCTAAGCAACTCACCTAATTTTTTATCCAGATATTGATAATACTTGTCAACAACGCCTCCAAACATTTTTTTCATCAGGGCTGCATCTTTGACAGGATAGCCGAGGTGCTGCAACCTATCCCTAATATCAGAAACACTCTCTCGAAATACCCAGAAGCGATGCGCTAACCCATCGCACCCATTAAAATATACCATTGTCAGCGCAGGTTGTTTTGTTTTGATCAATCGGAGTGTGAGAGCGGCCATTGTCTTTGTCCTGGCGAGAGACCACCTTAAACTCTCCACAGATCGTTCAATTTCTGGATACATTTTTTTTGTTTTGCTATCCGGCAAAGCACAAAATTGAGACAACTCATCATCTGTAATCTCGCTTGGAGAAACAATCAATTTTCGTAAGTTATTCCACTCCGAGGCGGGATAGACCAGTCCATCATTCTCTCGATAGCTAACTTTTTTCCCATCTATCTTTTTTATATTACCTATCGCAACTCGTGGACTCACCATAACACCGTCTATTTTCTCGGCTGGCCATGTCGTTAGCCACCCAACTACAACGGTTTTAATGTTATGTTCTGTTGTCCAATTCCACAACGCTGGGACCTTCCGCATATCGCTTGTAACGAGTTTTTTTTCTGTATTCTGTAAACCTGTAGGCCAAAGTTTACTTCCCGTCACAAAATCATAAATGCCATGTTCCGTCCGTGATTTTCCAGTAGCCATGGTAGTCCACAGGGCAGGAGAGCGCATTGGAGCTTCACTTAACAAGACACCATGAACGCCGCGCTCAAACAACAACTTGATATTTGGTAATAAACCAGCACGCAGAAGAGGCTCAGCAACTTTCAGATCAAATGCGTCAGCACCGACAACCAATATAGGTAACCTCGTTTTTAATGGTGCAGCATTAATTTCTCGAAGAGGGATAACGAGAAACATAAAGAAAATAACTATTTTTTTTGTAATCATCATAGAACAAGCCCTACTCGTTAATAAAAGATTAAAAAAAAAGCTGATTCCCATGGGAACCAGCTTTTTTTTCATGCAGACATTCTAAATCGTTACGGTGCTGTTACATACTGCCAGCCGGATATACTCTTATAGCTAGGTGATGCCGCGTTTGCAACAGAATCAAGATAATGGGCATCCATCACTAATACCTGGAACCATATTTTCACACCTGGCGAATAGTTATTAAACACCTTTTCCATAGGCGTATCCCATGTTGCGTTTGGATCTGTGTTATCAAGAATCGCCCAATGTGTTGTTTTGTTGGAGGCAGAGCCCCAAAACACCTTAGCAGCAGCCTGTGCAGTCTTATCATGACCATGGCCACCAAAGAGAGCATTTTTAGTGAGGTCATAAGCATCAGGATCAATGATTTGCGGCGTCAAAGTCAACCGATATGAACCGCCCCCCAAATCTGTGACCGTGGGAGTCACGGTTGTAGTCGGCAATACATTAATATTACTATCATCAAAATTCATATCCCAGGGAATGCTTTTCCAGTCGTCAACAAAGTAACCATCAATAGGTGCCAAGGTTGGATTATTTTGTGTCTTGTTAGCATTATTCGTAGCTGATAACGGATTGTTATCAAAAACCTTATATTGAAACCACACAACCGGTTGTGCCCCAGAGGTATTTGGTCCACTGTTAAGCACAACAACTTTCTCATAAGGCGTTCCGTCTAAGGGTACCAAAACATTCAACTTGCCTGAGTTCCCCCCAACACTAAGTTTCATCACCCCAGGCGAACCATCATGCCCACCACCAAAACATCCGTTCTTCACGTTATCAATCCGATCAGGATCAATCGAGGTCTCGGTGATTTTAATACTATTACTGCTCACCTGCTCAACCTTGTAATTAACAATCGGATCGAGGTTGATGCCGCCGCTCAGGAGGTTCGGATCCGGGGCGGTGGGGTAGGTAAGGGGCGCCGGCGCCCCTTA
>JALSYJ010000052.1 GCA_027071965.1 Robiginitomaculum sp.
ATAGAAACCGAGCCATTTGCAGTGCACAAGGTGTTCTGGGGTCGCCAGATAAACAATCTGGTTTTTACCCCTTATTGGCTATACAAAAATCGACAGCGCCGGGCGGCTCTTGATCTATATGTACGCCCCGAGCGAGCCATTGCCATTCATGTCCCCACTGCCCTGTCAGATTTGAAAAACCGCTATGGAACGGCGCTGGACGGTGTCGATATGTTCACCAGACCAGGCGAGATCAGAGTGCTCGACACATCATCATCGGCGGGGCAATAGGCGCTCTAAACCTTTGTTCTGCTGCATTTTTGACCGCAAAAACCCGCGCTCAAGTAGCGAGGCTTGCCGAAGCGGTAGCGCAAGCAAGAGCTTTCCACTTTTGCTAAAAATGCAGGATTATTTATCTGTCGCATTTTTGGCCGCAAAACCCGCGCTCAAGTAGCGAAGCGGTAGCGCAAGCAAAACCGGTTCCCACTTTTGCTAAAAATGCTTTAACGACGGCCAAACAACCGTTCAATATCAGCAAGTTTTAGCTCTACATAGGTGGGTCTTCCGTGATTGCATTGACCAGAATGGGGCGTTGCTTCCATCTGGCGCAATAACGCATTCATTTCTTCGGCACCAAGTCTGCGCCCGGCCCGTACTGAGCCATGGCAGGCCATTGTCGAGCACACATCTTCAAGACGCTCTGACAGCGAGTGAGCTGCATCAAATTGCAACAGATCCTCGGCAAGGTCACGCACTAATTGCGCGGCGTTCATCTGTCCGAGTAAGGCCGGTGTGGCCCGGATTGCAATGGCGCCGCCGCCAAAGGCTTCAATCACCAGGCCAAGGGCTGCCAGTTCATCGGCTCGTGATAAAAGCCGTTCGGCAGCCGCTTCTTCCATTTCAACGATCTCTGGTATTAACAGGTTTTGTGCCGGTATTTTTCCTTTGTCCAATTGTTGTTTCATCCTCTCATAAACCAGTCGTTCATGAGCGGCGTGTTGATCAACAATTACAATGCCGTCTGTGGTTTGTGCCAAAATATAGGTTTCATGCACCTGTGCCCGCGCCGCACCCAGTGGCAGCTCCGATGCAGGAGACTCATCTTGTATTTCGCCAGGTGCATATTCATGACGGGCAGCAAGGGTGGAAAAGTCTGTGCCAGCAGGGTTTTCGGCAAAACTGCCTTGTTGTGGAAATGCCTTTGCACCATTTGCAGCTATTGTACTGCGATCTGGCGCAAATTGTGGCGCTTTCATCTTGCCCAGCGCATAATCAGCAGTGCTGGTGGATGCGCGATGTCCGACACCAGCCAGGCCATGACGCAAGGCGCCTACAATCAGGCCTCTTACCAGTCCCGGGTCACGAAACCGGACTTCTGATTTTGCCGGATGTACGTTCACGTCCACCTGATGTGGATCCAACTCCACAAACAACGCCAATACCGGGTGGCGATCCCGGGCAAGAAAGTCCCGATAAGCTCCGCGCACTGCTCCATGTAATAATTTGTCGCGAACCGGGCGATTGTTTACGAACATATATTGGTGCCTGCTTGAGCTTTGGTGATAAGTAGGAAGACCAGCAAATCCGAAGATACGCACACCGTCACGAATATGATCAAGCACCATGGCGTTTTCGGCAAAATTATTACCCAGTACTTCACCCATGCGCCGCAAGCCGGCATCTTCGCCGCTATGGGCAAAATAGGTAAAGCTTTTGCGTCCTGAAGAAACAAGGGAAAACCCTATATCGGGCCGGGCCATGGCCAGACGTTTTAGCGTGTCTGAAATAGCCATGTTCTCCGCACGATCGGTTTTAAGGAATTTCAAGCGCGCTGGAACTGCAAAGAACAAATCGCTTATCTTGATGCGGGTTCCGCTGTGGCCAAAGGGCGGGCACGGCTGCAAATCAGATACTTTCCCTCCCTCAACGCGCAACTCCCATGCTTCGCCGCTTATGTTCTGGGACTTGATTTGCATGCGGGATACCGAGCCAATACTAGGCAGGGCTTCGCCGCGAAAGCCCATTGTAGAAATGTTGAGAAGGTCCCAATCTCCTTGTTCATCAGCAGATAGTTTGGAAGTTGCGTGACGCTCGATGGATAGCTTTATTTCGTCCGCTGACATGCCGTGGCCATTGTCCTGTACGATAATGCGGGATTTGCCGCCTTCATCCACGATTATATCTATTTGCCTAGCCCCGGCATCCAGCGCATTTTCCACCAGTTCCTTTACCACCGAAGCCGGGCGTTCAATTACTTCACCAGCAGCGATCTGGTTTATGGTTTTGCGAGGTAGAAGCTGAATACGAGTCATGGAACAGGTTTTGAATGGGGGCCGGGTTAAGGTCAAGAGCTCAATTCTAACAGGAGGTTTGACCAATTCTGCTTTGGAGCCTTTTTTGCTTTTGAAACATTACCGTGATTTTAGACAAGGTCACACAACTGCCACATTTAAGACCAGAACCTGCCTCATCTTGCCCCCATGTTTGTTTTGTCGACCGGATGCGGCTTGCTTTTCCCGTCAGTCTCGGTTTCCAGACAGCCCCCCCAGCCCCCCCGGGTCAGGCGGAAAGTCCTGCTCCGGTCGACAGCATTTGATAAAACCTGCTCCATTGGATCAGCCGGCAAGTCTGGTAACAGCCAGAACTTTACCGGGGCCTGGCTCTTGCAGAATTGCCACGCATGACCCGGTTTGCATGAGAGGCAGTTCAATGCTCATTGCTTGGCCATTCCAGCGGCCGATTTTGCGCAAACGGGTGACCATGTTGACCTGTTCCAGTATTTTGCCCTTGTTCTCACCAGATTTTACGTTCACAGTTTCAATGCCTGGAATATAATCAGCTATGAAAATCACCGCACCGCCTTTGGGTGCATCACCTGCAGCAATATCAAGACGCATTTGCTTGCCATCCCGTACCATTGACATTTTCGGCCCATCAGCTTGTTTTTTTGCCATATCACGGATTATTTTGCGAACTTTTCCTGGGCGGGTGGCACGAACAGATGCTTTGCCATCTATAATGATTTGCGGAGTAAATGGGCGTCGGGAGTGTACGGCCTCACCATATTCTTTTTGCCGTTTGGAAAAGTCTGACATTGCATAGGTATCAGGCCAGCCCAGATAGTCCCAATAATCCACGGCCAAGCTTAATGTGATCAAATCGGGATCTTTTGCCAACTCGCCCAGAAACCGGTTCGCTTCTGGACAGTTCACGCAGCCTTGCGCTGTAAACAGCTCAACCAGAACTGGACGCTGAGCGTTATCAGCAGTGGAAGTTTCCGCAGCAATGTCCGAAAACCCAAAAGCCATAACAAGAAAAACAAGTGTATAAAGAAAAAGCCGTTTCATAAGTTTATGTTAGCGCCATCCCTTGATTTTTTCCATACACACTTTGCTCAACTTTACGCGAGCTTGGATTAACGGTTAGGGGATCCGGGCAAACCTATCCAATTTCTCCTATCTTGCGGCCGCTTTGGCCAGATTGCGCAATACATAGTGCAAAATCCCGCCATTTTTGAAATATTCCAGTTCAGTTTCCGTATCAATGCGCACCAATGCCTGCAGGTCTTGTGTCTGGCCA
The DNA here is from genome assembly GCA_027071965.1 of Robiginitomaculum sp. GTDB lineage: Bacteria > Pseudomonadota > Alphaproteobacteria > Caulobacterales > Maricaulaceae > Robiginitomaculum_B. Next base: position 3,559 of record JALSYJ010000052.1, read on the forward strand.
TCAGCAAATCTGATGCTAACATTAACCTGTCCGCGAGGGCTTAACCTGTCAAAACCGGAAATACTGATCAGCTCGTCACCACTTAGCCCAAGGCTGTTGCGATCCTGTCCGTCCATAAACTGCAGAGGCAACACCCCCATGCCGATCAGGTTAGAGCGATGGATACGCTCAAAGCTTGCTGCCAGAACCGCCCGCACTCCAAGCAATCTGGTGCCCTTGGCGGCCCAGTCCCGTGAGGATCCTGTACCATATTCCTTGCCGGTAATAATTACCAATGGCTGTGCGTCAGCCTGATAGGCCATGGCCGCGTCATAAATTGGTTTAACTTCGCCATTGGGGAAGTGTTTGGTAAAGCCGCCTTCCACATTATCGAGCATTTGGTTTTTGATGCGGATATTGGCGAAGGTACCACGCATCATCACCTCATGATTGCCGCGCCGTGAACCATAGGAGTTAAACTCAATTGGTGATATCTGGTGGTCTTTCAGATACTTACCCGCAGGTGACGAAACTGAAATTGCACCGGCAGGCGAGATATGATCAGTGGTGATCGAATCACCAAACAGTCCCAGAATTCGAGCGTCTTTAATATCTGTTATTTGCGGCAAATCCAGCGACATGCCGGTAAAGAACGGTGGATTGCGAATATATGTGGACCCCGGCGCCCAATCATATGTTTTGCCGCCGGAAACCTTAATTTGATGCCAGCCCTCATCGCCTTTGAATACGTCGGCATAGCGGCTTGCAAACATTTGCGGGGTAACGCAGGTGCGGACAGTTTCGGCTATTTCGGCAGAACTTGGCCAGATATCCTTCAGATAGACGGGGTTTCCATCACTGTCATTGCCAAGCGGATCAGTGGCAAGATTGATATTCATATTACCAGCAATGGCATAGGCAACCACCAAGGGCGGTGATGCCAGATAATTGGCACGAATATCCGGCCCGATACGCCCCTCAAAATTCCGGTTTCCAGATAATACCGAGCATGAGGTTAAACCATGATCATTGATAGCTTTGGAAATTGCCGGAGGCAGGGGGCCGGAGTTTCCAATACAGGTGGTACAGCCATAACCGACCAGATCAAAACCAAGGGCGTTCAGATCATCTTGCAAGCCAGCCTTGGCCAGATAATCAGTTACAACCTTTGACCCCGGTGCCAGCGAAGTCTTCACCCATGGTTTTACGTTAAGACCTTTGGCCCGGGCCTTCTTTGCCAGAAGTCCAGCGCCCAGCATTACTGACGGGTTTGAGGTATTGGTACATGAAGTAATCGCAGCTATTACCACATCACCATGGCCAAGATCAAAGTTCTCGCCTTCCACGGCAAAGCGCTCATCGGCTCCGGTTTTTACATGGAATTCGTCCGTTAGCGAAGCTGCAAAGCTCTTTGGTGCTTCGGATAGTAAAATCCTGTCCTGTGGCCGTTTTGGCCCGGAAATAGAAGGCTGCACACTGGAAAGATCAAGGTGCAGGGCATCTGTATAGACCGGAT